>NZ_LZZV01000031.1:0-848 GCF_014170385.1 Delftia sp. UME58 | reverse complement strand
TCGAAAGGGGTGTTGCGGGTGGTCGAACAGGCTTTCCGTTTCGGCCACTTCCAGCAGTTCGCCGTAGCGCATCACGCCGACGCGGTCGCACATCTGGCGGATCACCGGCAGGTCGTGGCTGATGAACAGCATGGTCAGGCCGAGTTCTTCCTGCAGGTCTTTCAGCAGGTTCAGGATCTGCGCCTGGATGGACACGTCGAGCGCGGAGGTGGGTTCGTCGCAGATCAGGAAGCGCGGGCGCGTGGCCAGTGCGCGGGCGATGCAGATGCGCTGGCGCTGGCCGCCCGAGAACTCGTGCGGGAAGCGCTCGGCCGCCCGGTCGCCCAGGCCCACCACGTCCAGCAGGTCGGCCACGATGCGGCGGGCCTCGGCCTCGCTTGCCGCCAGCTTGTGGAAGCGGATGGGTTCGGCCACGATGTCCAGCACGCGCATGCGCGGGTTGAGCGACGAGAACGGATCCTGGAAGATCATCTGGATCTGGCGCCGGAACGGATTGAGCTGCTTTTCGCCCTTGAGCGCGGTCAGGTCCGTGCCGCCGAACGTGACCGACCCTTCCGATGGCGTGTACAGCCCCGAGATCAGCCGCGCCACGGTGGACTTGCCGGAGCCGGATTCGCCCACCAGTCCGAAGACCTCGCCTTCGCCGATCGAGAAGTTCACGCGCTTGACCGCGTCCAGCGTGCGCTGGTTGCGCTTGAAGAGCGCGCTCTTGAGCACGAAGCGCATGGACAGGTCACGCACCTGCACCAGCGGGCCTTCGGTATGCGCGCCGAAGTCGCGCCGCTGGCCCAGCCAGTGCGTAGCCAGGTCCAGCGGCTGCGACGGCGTCTTCACGTCTTCGATGTAGG
>NZ_LZZV01000030.1:0-33542 GCF_014170385.1 Delftia sp. UME58 | reverse complement strand
GACGACAGGCCCATCTCGGCGTTTTCGGGGCAGCTTCACCCCATCCTGCCTGGGATGGCTGGGATGGCTGGGCTGCCTGGTGGCCGTGCCTGCGCTCGCCCAGGGTCTTGCGACTCAGAGTTTCACGGCACCCGGCATCTACTCCTATGTCGTGCCGGTGGCACTCACGATGGAGCCTCCCGCCCCATCGCCACCACGCGCATCGTCCCATCCGCCAGCACCGCCCGCCGCGCCCCTGACCACGACCTGCAGGGCCGCCGTGCCCACCGGCACGACATAGGAGTAGATGCCGGGTGCCGTGAAACTCTGAGTCGCAAGACCCTGGGCGAGCGCAGGCACGGCCACCAGGCAGCCCAGCCATCCCAGCCATCCCAGGCAGGATGGGGTGAAGCTGCCCCGAAAACGCCGAGATGGGCCTGTCGTCATGCCCCGCTCCATCGCCAGCAGCGGCAGGGCAGTCATCTTCTTGCTCATGGATCCCTCCTGGCCCTCAACGTGGCCCTGTGTTCATTGGTCCTTTCATTTTGATCTTCAATAGAAAAAAACTATCAGATATCTTTGTCAATTAACCTTAATTAACAAAGAGAGGGTTCCACGGCCAACTCAAATACGGCTGCAGACATGGCTGCAAAAGCCAAGGGTGACATTGCCCATCGCTGGCTGGCATTTCAAGAACAGGGCCGAGTTGCTGGCCGCCATGAACGAGGCCATCTTGCAGGAGCAGAACCGGCAACCGGCTCCGGCGCCCCCCTGAGCGGCCACCCGTTGCGGGCATGATCCGCAGTGGGCCGCCAGCGGGCCTTACCTGCCCGTAGCCCAACCGGATAGAGCAATTGCCTTCCAAGCAATGGGGCGGGTGTTCGAGTCCCTCCGGGGCCAGCCTTTCCCCTCTGGAAACGGCTCTCCAGAAAAATCCTGGGGAACACAGGGAACATTTCTCGTTTTTCTTCTTTGCCGCAGTGTCACGAACTGCTGACACGATGCCCTCGCCAAGAGGCGCAGCCGGCCATCACTCCAAGATTCCTCCCTAACCCTTGCGCCTGACAAATCAGGTCACTGAAACACATAGCCCCCTCGGCGCCATGGTCGCAGCCGAGGGGGCTTATTTGCGTTGGGAGTTCAGGCCGTCACGCGGGCACGCGGGCACGCGCATCCGCCAGCGTGGCATCACCGCGAGCCGCGCGCAGCCAGCCATCGGCGACTTCGGCACCCGCTATTCATCGCTGAGCTATCTGGAACGCCTGCCGCTGGGCCTGAGGGTCATGGGCTACCACATCGCCAGGCCCATGGACAAGGCACGGCTGCTGGACTGGCTGCAGCAGCGCCGCGCCCAACCCTCAAAATGCCTTGTACAGCGCAAGGCGCAGCGTGCTTCCACTGGGTTGCGGTCCTGTCCCAGCCTCCACACCATAATCTTTGTACACAGCAGTTTTCAGATTGATTTTCTGTGCCGGAAATGCGTAGTTGAATTCCACGCCCAATCCATGACGCGAACCCTTCTTCTGACTGGCACCCAAACCACTGTCATGGCTGACCTGCACCTGGCTATAGCCAACCAACCCGGCCTGCATGACGCCGAAGCGCTTGCCCAGGGCCCACTCCACCGTGAACTGGTTGCCATTGCGAAACCCCTGATCGTTCCTGCCATTGCGCTCAGTCCGCGTCATGGCGGCGACTGACCAGGTCTTGGCGGTGTCAAAGTAGTAGGTGGCCCCTGCCGACAACATCCAGGTTTTGAAGCCCTTGCCAATATCGGCGGGGCCGTCGGCGCTGGCACTGTCCAGCCACAGCCCCAGTTGCACACCGGCGTCCCATCGATCACCATGCCAGGCCAGCCCCAACGGGGACACATAGACATCGCCGACACCGGAGTGGTTTTCGCGAAGGCCGAGCGTGTCCATCCTGAACGATGACCGGGCCACGGGAACTATCAGATCCATGCCCCAGTCGGCCCCCAGAAAATCGACCTTCTGCACCCAGATAAAGCGGTTTGTCAAAGCGGTGATCGTGGCTTTGTTGCTGCCCGGCAGATTCGTATCGGTGCCTGGTGCGCGCATGGATCCAATGCGATAGTTGACCCAATATCCTGCATAGTAAAAACCAGGCGGGGGAACGGTGCCCGACTCCATGCCCTCCACGCCAGGCACATAGTGCCCCTGCGCATGCGCGCCGGTCGCCATCGAAAATATACCTGCCACTGTCAGTGCAAGGCGCGTGCACTGCGTGATCATGTGGAATATCATTGCAATGTCTCCTTTTCATGCACGGAATGAAAATCGTCCCCGAGAAATACATAGACACAGGGCAACGCTTTCAATATGCAAAGACGTTCAGGAAATATTTATCTTGAAATGGCGCAGAATCATCTCGCCAACATAAGCATCGGCCAAATGGACAGGACGGTCCTCGGATTTCGCTATACCCGGAAGAAGATTCAGATCTTCACTGCCCCTGCTGGGCCTCCACGGCCGTATACACTGGAGAATTCTCCTCCTTTATTCTGCGTGACAGCACGCGGCGAGCACGAACCGCTGCGGCATCCGTGCGGAGAATGGCAGGGTGATGATCCATGAGGTCGATGGCACCGATATTTTTTTGCTGCGCCTCTATCATGGGGATGTCCTCTGTTGCGAAGATATGAAGTGATCCGCTCTTGAAGGCCTCGGTCATTTGCGCGTTGTATTTGTCTACTGTCTGGCCTGAACGTAGGAAATAGTGAGTGGTTGTCGCTGTTTCCGGCGTCAAAAAATGCCCACTTGGTATGTACCAATCACCCGTTGCGCTGTAATACTCAACAGACAGGAAGACCAGCGAAGGCACTTCCCAGCGTTCTCTCATGACGGTCTTGCCATGAGGCGCCAGCCGGGGGTTCATTGTCAAAGCAAGCGCCAATGGCTTGTCGTCCGGAAGTGTGCTGGTGAAATGGACGGTATCGCCCTCTTGCTCAAGCTGGCTGTGGGCCCGCGCGATGGGCGACGCCAGCATGGGATGCAGGAATTCGATATGACTCAGGTCCAATAGATTGTCCACCGCCAATTGGTAGTTGCCACGGACATAAAGATAGCCGCTGAGCCAGTCGGCGTCATCTTCCGTCAGTCGAGAAAAATCAGGAATCAGCGAGGCGTCAGCCAAGGACGCTTCGCCCATCCATATCCACAGCATTTCATGGCGCTCCACTAGTGGATAAGTTTTGAGCCGGGCACGGGCAGGCGGCCGGTCGCCACTGGGCGTCGCGGTGCACATTCCGGCGGGAGAAAATCGCAGCCCGTGGTAGGGACACTGGATCTGCTCGCCACAGACGGTTCCCTTGTGCAAGGGTGCCAGACGGTGCGGGCAACGATCGTCCATGGCCACCAGGGTGCCCGTTTCGGTACGAAAAATGACCACGGGTTCGTCCAGAAAAATACGCCCTAATGGTTTGACCGTGGCTTCTTCTGCGTGCCCGGCAACATACCAGCAATTTCGCAAATACATGATTTTCTCCTATCTGTTTGCCGAATCATGGGCATAGCATGAAATCAAACCGGAACCTGAATGGCTTGTGCACCAGGATGCGTGCACTTCAGAACCCGGCCGATACTGGCAAGGGGCGTCCATCATGGGTTTGTCTCCTTTGATGTATTTATTTACATGACATATTCTGTGGAATGCCGTAACCGTGGTCTATCTCGGCATTGCACGCCTTTGTCAGGTCCTTGCACGGCTTGCGTCGATTGGCATTGATGGGGCACGCGAGCCTGGGCGCGATCACGCCTTGCTCTGATTCAGCAGGTCCAGCGCCACGTCCACGATCATGTCCTCCTGCCCGCCAACCATGCGCCTGCGGCCCAGCTCCACCAAAATGTCGACCGTCTTCAAGCCGTACCTGGAGGCCGCCGCTTCGGCGTGGCGCAGAAAGCTGCTGTAGACGCCGGCATACCCCAGCGCCAGCGTCTCGCGGTCCACCCGCACCGGACGGTCCTGGAGCGGACGCACGATGTCATCGGCCGCATCCATGAGCCGGTGCAGGTCGGTTCCGTGGTTCCACCCCAGGCGCTCGGCAGCAGCGACAAACACCTCCAGCGGCGCATTGCCCGCACCAGCACCCATGCCGGACAAGCTGGCGTCGATGCGGTCGCAGCCCTCTTCCACTGCGACGATGGAGTTGGCTACGCCCAAGCTCAGGTTGTGGTGTGCGTGAATGCCGGTTTGCGTCTCCGGTTTGAGTACGTCCTGGAAGGCACGCAGGCGGTCGCGCACGCCATACATGCTCAGCGCACCGCCGGAGTCCACCACATAGCACACGGTGGCGCCATAGCTTTCCATCCGCCTGGCCTGTTCGGCCAAACCCCTGGGCGTCTGCATGTGGCTCATCATCAGAAAGCCCACCGCCTCCATGCCCAGCTTCCTGGCGTATTCGATGTGCTGCCTGGAGACATCGGCCTCGGTGCAATGCGTGGCCACACGCACAATGCTCGCTCCCGCATCGAAGGCAGCCTTGAGGTCATGCAAAGTGCCAATGCCCGGGAGCAGCAGGGTAGCGACCTTGGCATGCCGAACCACGCTGGCGACGGCCTCGATCCACTCCAGGTCGGTATGGGCGCCGAAGCCGTAGTTGAAACTGCTGCCCTGCAGACCGTCTCCGTGGGCCACCTCGATGGAGTCGACCTTGGCCTCATCCAATGCCCTGGCAATCTGCCTGGCATTCTCGACAGAGTACCGGTGCCGGATGGCATGGCTGCCGTCACGCAGCGTCACGTCGGAGATATAGAGTTTCTTGCCGGGCATAGCTTGCCCCTCAGGCGTTGAGCATGCGCAGCGCGATTTGCTCTGCGGTATGAAGCCCGGCACTGGTCATGATGTCCAGATTGCCCGCATACGCCGGCAGGTAGTGGGCAGCTCCCTCGACCTCCAGGAATATGGAGGTCTTCAGGCCACTCAGGCGGTCGCCCACGCCAGGAATACGGATCGGATTGCCGGGGTCGATGCGATCGAACTGCACGCGCTGCTTGAGGCGATAGCCTGGCACATAGGCCTGCACGCTCTTGACCATGCTCACCACCGACGCCTCCATGGCGTCGGTATCGGCCAGCTCACTCAAGGTGTAGACCGTATCCCGCATGATCAACGGCGGCTCGGCCGGATTCAGGATGATGATGGCCTTGCCTTTGACGGCACCTCCTATCTTCTCGTTCGCCCTCGACGTGGTCTCGGTGAACTCGTCGATATTGGCACGCGTGCCAGGGCCCGCACTTTTGCTGGAGATGCTCGCCACGATCTCGGCGTAGTGGACCTTCGCCACCTGCGAGACCGCCGCCACCATCGGAATAGTGGCTTGGCCACCGCAAGTGACCATGTTCAGGTTTCTGGCCTCCAGGTGCTGCTGGCCATTGACCACGGGAACGCAGTACGGGCCGATGCCTGCAGGCGTCAGGTCGATCATGCGCATGTCCGGCCTGATCCCGCGCAGGAAGGCGTCGTTGCGGATATGCGCCGAAGCCGAGGTGGCATCGAACACAAGACCGATATCCTGGAACACCGGCAATCCCGCCAGCCCATCCACCCCCTCGTGCGTGGTGGCAACGCCCATGCGCGAGGCACGCTCCAGTCCGTCGGAAGCGGGGTCGATCCCCACCATGGCAGCCAGCTCGATGTGCTTGCCGTGGCGCAGGATCTTGATCATCAGATCCGTTGCGATGTTGCCGCTGCCCAAGATGGCAGCCTTCAATTTGCGACTCATCTGCGCTCCTTTAGGTCTCGGTTGGGCCGTCAGACGGCTGCGAACCGGGTGCGTACACTCCCGATGCCGGTGACATGGGCCACGAATTCGTCACCGCGATGGGCCTCCACCATGGGCCCCAGTGCACCCGTCAGGACCAGGTCGCCCGCGCGCAGCGGCTCTCCCATGGCGGCGAGCTTGCGAGCGAGCCAGACTGCGGCATTCAAAGGATGCCCAAGGCATGCGGCGCCGTTGCCACTGGACACTGGCTGGCCGCCTTGCAGCAGATTCATTTCCACCAGTTTCAGATCCAGCCCGGCCAGGGCGGTAGGAACCGCGCCCAGAACGATCGCGCCACTGGATGCGTTGTCGGCCACCGTGTCCGTGAAGCCGATGTCCCATCCGGCGATGCGGCTGTCCACGATTTCGATCGCCGGCAACACATATTCGGTGGCACCTATCACGTCGACGAGCGTGGCATCGAGCATCGGGATATCCCGTCCGAGCACCAGCGCGACTTCGGCCTCCACTTTGGGCTGGATCAGGCGTGCGAAGGGCACGCTTTCACCATCGCCAAAGACCATGTCGGAGAACAATGTTCCGAAGTCCGGCTGCTCGACGCCAAATTGCCTTTGCACGGCCGGTGAAGTCAGGCCGATCTTGCGCCCCACCACACGCCGTCCTGCACGGATCGCGTGCTCCACGTTCCTGCGCTGGATCGCGTAGGCAGAGGCACCCCCGTCGTTCGGCAACCGTGACCGCAGGGGCTGCATCGGCGCGCGGCGAGCCTCTGCCGTGCGAAGGCTCAGCGCCAGTTCTTGAATCAGATCCGATGTTTGCATTGGGTTTTCCTGCATTGGCATTGCGCACTCTTTCTGCGGGATCTCTGCGTCAGCTCAATAGCCGGGTCGGACCAAGACGGCGACCGGCCTGGTCGAACGGCAGGCGTCCTGCGGTGGCAGGCCCATCAGCGCCCCAGAATCTGGAGCACCGCCGGCACAAGGCCATCGCGGCTGGCCGAGGAGCAATCCGCAGCACGCCATGCGATGAACATGTCGGGGCGCACCAGCAGCGCGCCGGTCTCGTCAAGGCCCGACACGCGCGCCCAATCGCCATGGCTATCCACGTATTCCTGACCCGGGCCTATCACATGCATGTGCAAATCGATCCCCAACTCATGCGCTGCCATGGCGACCGTCTCGGCCCAGGCCTGACCGGCCAGGCCTGTCAGCAGCGTGAAACGGCCTTTGCCACACAGGTCCAGCGTCGAGACCTTGCGTTGCAAGCATGTCAGCCACGCATGGGGTAGATGGGCACCAGGTCGTGTGCTGGGCTGGTAGAAATACACCGGATCGCGTGAGAAACCAGGGTCCGCCGTTCCGTCGGCTACGATCGCACTGGAGACGTACCGTTGGTTCAGTTCCACGCCATGGGCGGCGCCAAAACCGTCCAGCGTCTTGTCCATCGCTTGCCGCAACGACTTGCGCATGCGGGCTCCGTCGGCCGAAGGCTCTTTCAGCCGTGCCAGCGCGTGCTCCATGTCCTGCTCGCAAGCGCCGGGCGGCAGCTCCAGCGCCTGGAACAGCGGCCCAAGAGTCAGGGTGCTCTGGAAAGCATGCTCCACCACCTGTCTGGCGATTGGCGCACGTTCTGCCTCGTAGGAGGCCAGCAGCGCTGGGCCTGCCTGGCCCTTGAGCACCAAGGCCAGTTTCCAGGCCAGGTTATAGGCATCCTGGATGCTGGTATTCATGCCCAGCCCGCCGAAAGGCGTGTGGCGGTGCACGGCGTCACCCATGCAGAACACGCGGCCGTTGGTGTTGTTCAGCGCATACTGTCGATTGTTGACCCAGTGGCCAATGGCATCGATCTGGATCGGCACCGTGTGCGTCCCCAGGATTCTGCAGACCATCTCGCGCGCCTCCTGGTCGGTCGGTCTGTGCACGCCGCCGGCAAGCTCGTAGCCCACCACGCACATCCATTTGTTCCAGGGCCGGATCATGCGCATGACGCCAAACCCGGGGCCGGCAGCCGGACCGTTCAGACCTCGGCCCACCTGCAGAATCCAGTACATGTCGCTGGGACGATGGGCGCAGAACGCGGAGAGGTCCGCAGTGAACTCGATATTGACCGAGCCGGACTCACCGAAGGCCAGCTCGCCCTCGAAGCTCAGCCCAATGTCCTGCGCCACCTTGGATCTGGCGCCATCGGCGCCAATCAGATACCTGGCACGGACCTCATACTCCAGCCCGCTCACGTGGTCGGCCAGGCGTGCCGTCACGCCCTCGGCGTCCTGCACATGCGACAGATACTCGGTGCGAAAGCGCAGGTCCGATCCGCGCTGGCTGGCTTCGGCCACCAGCAGTGGCTCCAGGTAGAGCTGGGGCAGATCACAATAGGTGGTGGGGCTCGCCTTGAGCTGCGCGCTTCGGGCGGCATCCGAGGTTCCCCAAGCTGGAATGCGGCCCAACTCCTCGCCCACCAAGCTGGTCGCGTAGGCATGCTCGCCCATCAACTCCCAGGGCGTGGCCAGCTTTTTGGCAGCCTCTTCGATGCCGAAGTCGCGCAGGATTTCCATCGTGCGCTGGTTGGTGATGTGCGCGCGCGGCCCGGGGGAGGTCGAACGGTACCTGTTGATGACCGTATTCTTCACGCCCGCCTGGGCCAGGGCCACCGCAGCAGCAGCACCCGCAGGCCCGGAGCCAACGATGAGAACATCAGTTTCAGCCGGTTTTGACACGACGTTGCCTCCAATTTTCCAAGGGGATGAAAAGTAGCTGGCGCCGTTCGGCTCAGCGGTCGAGAAGCAGGAAGTCGATGGTTACGCGGCTGAATATCTCCGGATATTCCATCATGGCCCAGTGGCGGCAGTGCGGCAGAAAGTAGCCTGTCGAATGGTCCAGCAGCTGCAGAAAACGCAGGTTGTCCTCCATCGGAATCACCAGATCATCCTTTCCTGCGAACACCAGCGCACGCGTCTTCACGGCCGCGATCTGCGCTTCCTCGTAGTGCAGGCCGCCGCGTTCCTTGACCCAGCCCATCGTGGCCTTGTAGGCCGCTTTCCTGGCGGGCTGGATGGACAGCTCGTAGCGGTAGCTCAGCAGTTCCTCCGACATGCCCAGATCGGGGTTGGCGAGCACGCCCACGATCTTGCGCATCCCCTCCAGAGTGAAGTCGTAGTTGATCACCGGGGCCAAGGCGGCGTTGAGATCGCGGTTCAGGCCGGCACTGCCCATCAGCACGATGTTCCTGACCAGCTCGGGACGCTGCATCGCCACCCCCAGGGCTGTGGCCCCGCCCATCGAGTTGCCGACGATATGCACCGGCTGCCCGTCGCCAATCGCCTCGATGAAGGCGATGGCCTGGGCAGTGCGGGCGTCCTGCGCGTAGCTGAACAGCGCCGGATCGGGTGCATCGGAGGCGCCAAAGCCGACCATGTCCATCGCCAGCACGCGTGCACGCCGTGAGAAGAGCGGGAAGCAGTTCTTCCAGTTGCCGCAGGCGTCGGCGCCAGCGCCACCACCGTGGATCAGGATGATGGTCTCGCCCGAGCCCGCTTCGTAGTAAGCGGTTCTGAATTCACCGGTCTGGATGAGTTTGTGGTCTTGTGGGTTCATGGTCATGTCTTCCTTGATTGATCTGAAGGAAACCGGAGATGCAGGCGCAATTCAGGCGCACGGCGAGATGTGGCCCCAGTCACTGAGCTGCGAGTAAGTCTTGACCTCCCAATCACGGTCATCGATCACGAGGCCCCCGTGGCCAAACTCGAGCTGAACACCGGAAGGCGTCACCACATAGAACGAGAACATCTGATCATTCGGGTGGTGGCCCAGGCCCGTGGCCACCGGGAAGCCGGCTTTGGCGCAGCGATCGTGTGCCATGCCGACATCGTTGAAGTCCTCCACCTCCAACATGAAGTGGTGCAGCTTTTTGGGAAAGGGCACAGCGGCAGCCGCCAGAGAGTGGTGGCGGCCAGTGACGGTATGAAAGAACGTTGCGTCCACCTGCACCACGCCATGGGGCGTTTCCAGCGGAGCACGGACATAGTCGCTCAGGCGCAGGCCCAGGATCTGGCGCGCAAAGTCCAGCGTGGCGGGGTAATTTCTGCCGGCCACCAGAATGTGGCCCATTCCCAGGCGCCCCGTCACAAAGCCCTTGTTCAGCACCTTGGAGGCGAAGCGCTCGGCTGCGAATTTCATGCCGAAGGCGAATTCATGGCGCAGGCCGTTCGGGTCCATACAGGCATACGCCTTTTCGACGCAACGGCGCTGCGTGGCTTCTCGGTCCACCACGTTCACGGCCAACCCTTTGGCAGCCAGCGCACGCACATAGTCCTCCAGCTCGGCTTCGGTATCGAACATCCAGCCGGCGTAGCTCAGGTCGTCGCAGCCATCGTGCTCCAGAACAACGCGCTGCATGCGGTCGTCCATGCGCAGTGCGAGGCTGCGGTGGCCATCACGCTCGCCCGCCTGCAGGCCGAGCACGTCCACCAAGAGGGTTTCCCAACGCGCCAAATCGCTGACGCCGAAGCCCAGGTAGCCCAGGGAACTGATTTCTGCCATGAGATATGCCTCCTGATATCGATGGGTACGCAGTCGGCCGGGACGCCGCTCCTGCGGAGCATCGACACGCTTCACCGCCTGCTTGCAGTGATTGTTCTGGCCAGGCCGTCCCCCGGTCTATCGCCTGGCCGCACGCCGTTATCCAGCGGCTGCACGGCACCTCACAGGACCCCGGTTCAAAGGGAAAACCAGACGAACGATTGACCGAAGCCTGTGATATTTCTTGCTGCGTGATTCACGTTTGCGTTCACCCCGATCGCCCCACCAGAACCTCAGGAGTCGACGCATGGACACCTCCACGCTACAGCGCCACTGTGTGCTGCACGGTGTTTCCGCAGACACCGTTTCGGCGCATGCCCAGCAGCGCATTGCCCAGCATCAGGTCCGGCCATCCAATGGGCGACAGATCAAAGAAGGCTACCTGCACCACGTCTCGCTCGGCAGCATGGCGGTGGCGAACCTGGGTTTCGGCGCAGAAACGCTGATCGACGGTTTCCCGACGCAAGACAACTACTACATCCAGATCGTCCTGTCAGGACAGCTTGACGTCTGCATGGGCGGCCATTCGTACTCCGTGGACAGCAACGCGATGGCGATCATCAATCCCATGCGTCCCGCGCTGCTGCATCACAGCGCCGACTGCTGCGCACTGATCGTGCGCATTGAGCGCAGCGCGATGCAGCAGCATCTCACCGGCCTCCTGGGCCACACCGTGGCGAACCAGGTGGAGTTCACACCTTTTGTACTGCGCAACCAGCAGCGCGTGGGCAGTCTGGTCCGCTCCATTGAGCACATCTGTGCGGAACTCGAGGACCCCTACGCGACCATCCACACGCCCAAGCTGGCCCGTATTTTCGAGAGCCAGCTGACAGACACTTTCTTCTGGGCCGTACCACACTCCCACTCGGATCGCGTCGAACGGGTGATCGGCAGCGACGGCCCGGAGTGCCTGCTGCGTGCGGAGCGCTACGTGGACTCACACCTGGCGCTGGATCTCTCGCTGGCCGACATGGTGCTGGCCTCGGGCACCAGTGAGCGCAATCTCTACAAAGCGTTCAGGACCTACCGGGATCTCACACCCATGGGCTACCTCAAGGCACAACGTCTGCGCAAAGCAAGGCGCGAGCTCGAGAGCTCCCGAAACCCGACTCTGTCCATTGCCGAAATAGCTATGGAAGTGGGCCTGTCGCACCTGGGAAATTTCTCTGCAGACTACAAGCGCATGTTCGGCGAGTTGCCTTCGGAAACGCTGAGGCGGCGCAATCGCGCCCTGTATTGATTTCAATGACATGATCCATGAAATCCCTGGGGCCGCAGACATACTCATGGACGCTGGGATCAGGCCGGGCCAGCAGGGCTGCGGCGTCCAGTCTGCAGGGCCGTCGTCGAAACGCCACTGCAACGGGCACGCCCAGATCGTTTCGCCCCGAAAGGCGGCACGTACGTACGAGCGCACACTCCCAGCCTCCATCTCCTGCCATGGCCGAAGCGAATATTCGACATCCCTGGCAACGGAAAAGCAAAAATCCCCAGTGCATTCCTGCACTGGGGATTTTTTTGTTTGGGGTGGCTGATGGGGCTCGAACCCACGACAACAGGAATCACAATCCTGGACTCTACCAACTGAGCTACAGCCACCGTAGAAGCATCGAATTATATGCCAGAAACCGGCAGCCAAATGACTTGCGGGCAGCAACTGCTGTGTTGCCCTGTGCGCTGCACGATCAGATCTCGCCGGAAGACGCGGCCAGCAGCCCCTCTGTGCGCCTGCCGCAGGCAAAACGCCCTGCCTGCCTGATCTGGAGGCTTCGGGCATCTCCAGCCAGAACCGCCGCCGAAAGCAAAAATCCCCAATGCAATTCTGCACTGGGGATCTTTTTATTTGGGGTGGCTGATGGGGCTCGAACCCACGACAACAGGAATCACAATCCTGGACTCTACCAACTGAGCTACAGCCACCGTAGAAGAATGCTATTGTATGTCAATAAACTGCTTGATTTTTGAAATTTCTGTTTTTCTAGAAATTTCTCTCATCAGGGGCGCGGGACCTTGATCTGCACCTTGAGCTGTTTCTTGAGAAGCTCGTAGTATGCCATAGCTTCTGCGACCGCAGAGCTTCGCAGGAAGTCCTGCTTCTGCGCGGCAGCGGCCTGTGCATCATCGGCCGGACGCTCGACGATGCGGTTGATCTTGACCACGGCATAGCCTTGGGCACCCATGTCGACACCCGTCCAGGCAGGCAGTTGAGCGGTCGGTGCACGCAGGGCGGCATCCACCACTTCGCGCGACTGGCCTTCCGGCTGGTCACGGCTGATCACCTTGGCGGCAGGCAGTTGCGCCGCATCAGGCTTGGCCTTCCATGCTGCAAGCTTGGCCTCGCCATCGGCCTTGGCCAGTTCGGCGGACTTTTGCGCCACGTACAGGGTGCGCAGCTTGTCGCCGACCTCGGCCATGGGCAGCGTGCGGGCCGGCGTGTACTCCACCACGCGGCCGGCCACCAGCTGGCTGGAACCCAGCTCCACTGCATCGGTGTTGCGCTTGTTGTTCAGCGAGTCGCTGGAGAACAGCGCTTCCAGGAAGCGGGGATTGGCCAGGGGACCCTTGACGTTGGGGCCAGGCTGGCGCGTCACATGGTCTGCCTTTTGCACGGTGAGCTTGAACTTTTCGGCCACGGGCTGCAGGCTGTCCGACTGCTCGTAGACCGCATTGGAGAAACCTTCCGCCAGTTCGGCGAACTTGCGCTGGGCCTGTTGCTGCTTGAGTTCGGCTTCCAGCTTGGGACGCATCTGCTCGAAGCTCGGAGCCTTGGGCTTCTTGATGTCCACCAGCGAGATGATGTGGTAGCCGAAGTCGCTGTGCACCACGTCGCTGATGTCGCCCACCTTCATGCCGAAGGCTGCGTCCTCGAAGGGCTTGACCATGGCACCGCGGCCGAAGTAGCCCAGATCGCCGCCCGATGCAGCGGAGCCGCCGTCCTGCGAATTGGCCTTGGCCAGTTCGGCGAAGCGCTTGGGGTCCTTGCGCAGCTCGGCCAGCAGTTCCTCGGCCTTGGCCTTGGCTTTTTCCTGCTCGGCGGCAGGCGCATCCTTGCTTGCATTGATCAGGATGTGGCTGGCGCGGCGCTCTTCGGGGCCGGCCAGGCGCTCGGCGTTCTGGTTGTAGTAGGAACGCACATCGTCTTCGCTCAGCGTGATGCCGGCCTCGATGCTGGGAACGTCCAGCAGCAGGTACTCCACCTTGGCCTGCTCCGATTGCTGGAACTGGCTGGTGTGGGCATCGTAGTAGGCCTTGAGTTCGGCCTCGGTGGGCTGGACCTTGCTGGCGTAGGCGCTGGCTTCAAAGCGAGCCACCTGCACTTCGCGGCGCTGGTACAGCGCATCGATGGCCTGCCTGACCTGGGTGTCGGTCGCAAAGGCCGTACCCGTCACGCCACCCATCACCTGGTTCATGGACAGCTCGCGGCGCAGGTTGGCCTCGAAGCCTTCGGGCGTCAGGCCCTGAGATCCGACCAGGGCGCGATAGGCCTCGGCATCCATCGAGCCATCAGGCTTTTTGAGCGCGGCAATCGCGGGGATCTCCTGCAGCGTGCGCACCAGCTGCGCATCGGATGCGGCCAGGTGCATCTTCTGCACGGCAGCGGCCAGCACCTGGTCACGCACCATCTTCTCCAGCGTGGCGTAGCGCGCCTGCGGCGAGTCCAGCAGCTTGGGGTCGATGTTGGGGTTCTCGGCGCGCAGGCGATCACTCTCCATGCGGTGCGCGTTCTCCCAGTCGGCCTGCTTGATCTCATGACCATCGACACGTGCGACGATGACGCTGGACTCCGTGAAGTAGTTCTGGTTCACACCCACGAAGATGAACGAGGGAATGATCAGCAAGAACAACAAGATCATCACGAACTTGGAATGCTTGCGGATGGATTCGAACATGGTCTGTCGTCTTTCAATGGCAGAAATAGAAAAGGCGAACTTTCGTTCGCCTTTTGTTCTTGGTGGGTGCTGACGGGGTCGAACCGCCGACCTACGCCTTGTAAGGGCGCCGCTCTACCAACTGAGCTAAGCACCCCACCTTGACTGGTGTCAGTTCAGGGCATCTTTCAATGCCTTGCCCGGACGGAACTTTGGAACCTTGGCGGCCTTGATCTTGATGGTTTCGCCGGTGCGGGGGTTGCGGCCCGTACGAGCAGCGCGCTTACCAACGGCGAATGTGCCAAAACCAACGAGCGACACTGTACCACCCTTTTTGAGGGTTTTCTTCACAGCCTCAATCGTGGAATCCAGTGCGCGAGCAGCCGCAGCCTTGGAGATGTCGGCGTTGTTAGCGATGTGCTCAATCAGTTCGGTTTTATTCACAAGATGCCTCTGGAGAAATAAGTGAATGGGATGTCTCTGCGGCCACCAACTTGGCTCGGCCAGAGACCCGGCGCGACGGATACGGAATCTGGCTTGCCGCTGGACGCCTGCCCCGGGGGCAGACATCGGTGAATTAAAGCCATCGACCTTCCAGGTGTCAATGCACGCTGCGCATCGCAGCGACAGGGGACGATTCTATGCGGTTTTGGCGCCAGCTTTGGCTTTGCGGCCGGTTTTTTGCGCCCGGCGCAGGCTAGCGGCTTCACGAATTGACAAGGGTTGACAATGGACTTGTCCTCTGCAGGCCTTGCCGGTGCTGCAAAGCGCATCATCGCTTCGCATCCGCGGCGCCACAGCTGCTGCCCTGCCTGATTCAAATGCTTCCGAAAAAATAGCAACGCCAGACAGTTTGACGTGTCTGGCGCAGGATCCGGGACCGGTCGAAAAGGCCCTCAGTGCGTGACCCGCGCGCGGATCTCGGGCAGGGCTTTTTGCAGGTAGTACACCATGGACCAGACGGTGAGCACCGCCGCCACCCAGATCAGCACCTGGCCCCAGACGCCGGTGTCGATCATGCCGAACACACGGCCGTCGTACAGCAGGAAGGGGATGGCCACCATCTGCGCCGTGGTCTTGAGCTTGCCCAGCATGTGCACGGCCACGCTCTTGCCCGCGCCCAGGTGGGCCATCCATTCGCGCAGGGCCGAGATGGCGATCTCGCGGCCGATGATGATCAGGGCCACGAACACGTCGGTGCGCTGCAGGTGCACCAGCACCAGCAGCGAGGCGCAGACCAGGAACTTGTCGGCCACCGGGTCGAGGAAGGCGCCGAAGGCCGATGTCTGGTTGAGCTTGCGCGCCAGGTAGCCGTCGAGCCAGTCGGTGGCCGCGAAGACGATGAACATGACCGTGGCGACCAGGTTGCGGGTCGCCACATCGAACGGCGCGTAGAACACCCCGACGATCAGCGGAATCGCGACGATCCGCGTACAGGTCATCAAGGTGGGGATTGTGAGAAACATGGCCGCCATTGTGTCACGTACCTTGGTGTTTGAGGTTCTGTTTCAAGGCCCGCGGTGCAGCCTGCGGGACGGTCATTTCAATGCAATGCACGGTAGATATCTTCAGCCAGCGCGGCCGAGATGCCATCCACGCTGCACAGGTCCTCGACGGTGGCTTCGGACACGCCGCGCACGCCGCCAAAGCGCTGCAGCAGGCGTGCGCGCTTCTTGGGACCGACGCCCGGAATCTCCTCGAGCTTGCCGCCGCCCACCCGCACCTTGGCACGCGCCGCGCGCATGCCGGTGATGGCGAAGCGGTGGGCCTCGTCGCGGATCTGGGCCACCAGCATCAGCGCGGCCGAGTCATGGCCCAGGTAGATTTTCTCGCGCCCGTCGGCAAAGACCAGCTCCTCCAGGCCGACCTTGCGCCCTTCGCCCTTCTCCACGCCGACGATGCGGGAGACATCCAGTCCAAGCTGGTCGAACACCTCGCGTGCCATGCTGACCTGGCCCTTGCCGCCATCGACCAGCACCAGGTCGGGCAGTTGCGGCTGCTTGCCCGTGAGCTCGGCACCTCCCGCCTCTCTTTGGGCTTCGGCGACGCGGCTGTAGCGGCGGGTCAGCACCTGGCGCATGGCCGCGTAGTCGTCGCCGCCCGTGATGCCCTCGATGTTGAAACGCCGGTATTCGCTGCTTTGCATCTTGTGGTGATGGAAGACCACGCAGGAGGCCTGCGTGGCCTCGCCCGCCGTGTGCGAGATGTCGAAGCATTCGATGGTGAGTTCATCGAGGTTTTCGCAGGCCAGGTCCAGCGCCTCGACCAGGGCGCGCGTGCGCGCCTGCTGCGAGCCTTCTTCGGCCAGCAGGCGGGCCATCTGGATGTCGGCATTCTTTTGCGCCATCTCCAGCCAGATGCGCCGCTGCTCGCGCGGCTGCTGCACGGCGGTGATGCGCACGCCGCCTTGCTCGCTCAGCAGGGCCAGCAGCTTCTTGTCCACGGGATGGCTGACGATGAGCACGGGCGGCACGGCCACGCCGGTGTAGTGCTGGGCGATGAAGGCCTCCAGCACGATGTCCTCGACCGGGCGCGCGGACTCGGCAAGGCTGGCCTCTTCCTCGCTGGCGTAGACCGAGGCGGCATCGCCCAGATTGGCGGGAAAGTACGGCCGGTCGCCCAGGTGGCGACCGCCGCGCACCATGGCCAGGTTCACGCAGGCGCGGCCGCCCTGCACTTTCACGGCGAGGATGTCCACGTCGCGGTCGTCGGCGGTTTCTATGACCTGCTGGTGCAGCACGCGCGACAGCGCCGTCATCTGGTTGCGCACCTCGGCGGCCTGCTCGTATTCCATGCGCCCGGCGTGCTCCATCATGCGGGCCTCCAGCTGGCGCAGCAGTTCCTGGGTTTCGCCGCGCAGCATGGCCTCGGCATTGCGCACGTCCAGCGCATAGGCTTCGGGCGAGATCAGATCCACGCAAGGGCCGCTGCAGCGCTTGATCTGGTAGAGCAGGCAGGGCCGCGAGCGGTTGGCGAAGACCGTGTCCTCGCAGGTGCGCAGCCGGAAGACCTTCTGCAGCAGCTGTATGCTTTCCTTGACGGCCCAGGCATTGGGATAGGGGCCGAAGTAGCGGTGGCGCTTGTCCACGGCGCCGCGGTAGTAGGCCATGCGCGCGAAGCGCTGGTGCGCGGGCTCGCCGGCCTGGCCGTCGCGCGCAGCCACGCCGGTGATCTTCAGGTAGGGATAGCTCTTGTCGTCCCTAAACAGGATGTTGTACTTGGGGTGCTGCGTCTTGATGAGGTTGTTTTCCAGCAGCAGGGCTTCGGCCTCGGAGCGCACCACCGTGGTCTCCAGGCGAGCGATCTTGCCGACCATGTGGCCTATGCGCGTGCCGCCATGGTTCTTGCTGAAATAGCTGGAGACGCGGCGCTTGAGGTTGATGGCCTTGCCCACGTACAGCAGGCTGCCTGCCGCGTCGAAATAGCGATAGACGCCGGGCAGGCCCGGCAGCGCTGCCACCTGGGCCAGCAGTTCATCGGAATGGGGTTCGGACATGCGCCTATTGTGGCCGCTGCCCGGGCCCGCCGCAGCGGGCCTGCGGGCCTTCAGGCTCTTACTCGGCCTCGATCTTCGAGGACTTGACCACCTGGGACCAATTGGACCACTCGGTCTTGACCATGGCGCCCAGCTGCTGCGGGTTCATGTAGTCCGCCGTGGCGCCCTGCTCCTGCGCCTTTTGCTTGAAGGCCGGGTTCTCCACCACCTTCTTGAGGTCGGCCGCGAGCTTGTCGATCACGGGCCTGGGCGTGGCGGCGGGCGCAAACACGGCAAACCAGGAGGTGGCGTTGACGCCCGCATAGCCGGCCTCGGCCGTGGTGGGCGCATCAGGCAGGCTGGGCAGGCGCTGCGTGCCGGTGACGGCCAGCACGCGCAGCTTGCCGCTTTGCACGTGGGGCATGAAGGGCGGCGCCGTGCCGAAGGTCAGGTCCACCTGGCCGCCCAGCAGGTCCTGCAGCGCGGGACCCGTGCCCTTGTAGGGGACGTGGACCATCTTGATGCCGGCCTGCTGCTCCAGCATGGCGCCCGTCACGTGCTGCAGCGAGCCATTGCCTGATGAGGCGTAGTTCAGCTTGCCGGGGTTGGCCTTGGCATAGGCCACGAGTTCGGCCAGCGTCTTCACGGGCAGTTCGGACCGCACCACGATGATCTGCGGCGCCGACAGCACATTGGCCACGGGCTGGAAGTCGCCCTGCTCCCAGATGCGGGCCTTGGTCAGGTGGGGCGAGATCACGTGGTAGCCCGAGTACTGCATGAGCAGGGTGTAGCCATCGGCCTCGGCACGCTTGACCAGGCTGGCCGCAATCGAGCCGTTGCCGCCGCCCTTGTTGTCCACCACCACCGACTGGCCGATCACGGGCGCCAGCGCCTGGGCCGCCATGCGCGCCGCCAGGTCGGTGGTGCCACCGGCTGCGGCAGGCACGATCATGGTGATGGTCTTGGCGGGGTAGCCGCCCTGCGCCAGCGCGGCCGTGCCGCCCAGGCCCAGTCCTGCGATGGCGATGGCCACGGCTGCGATCTGCCTGCGTTGAATCTTCTTCATCTTTGTCTCCTTGAGGGTTGTCCGGTTCTTGTGGGTGAAATTTCGCGCCGGCCTCAGCCCTTGGCCAGCGCCCGTTCGCGGATGGCCGCGAACTCGGGCGGCGGCTGGTGCAGGTCCAGCCGCGCGCCGGCCTTGGCGATCTGGCTGGCCGTGTCATGGCCGATCAGCGCGGGCAGGCTGCGCGCGGCCGCGACGATCCGCGCCAGGTCCACGCCGGTGTCGTAGCCCATGAGCTGCAGCGCATGGACGATGTCCTCGGTGCAGGCATTGCCCGAGGCGCCGGGCGCGTAGGGGCAGCCGCCCAGGCCTCCGATGGAGGCGTCGAAGCGGTCGCCGCCCGCCTCGATGGAGGCCAGCACATTGCCCAGGGCCATGCCGCGCGTGTTGTGGAAATGCAGTGTCATGCCCAGCTGCGGCCAGCGCTGCCGGAAGGCAGCCACCATGGCGCGCACCTGGGTCGGGAAGGCCATGCCTGTGGTGTCGCACAGCGTGATGCCCTGCACGCCCAGGTCGGCAAAGCGCTGCACCCAGTCGAAGACTTCCTGCTGCGGCACATCGCCCTCCATGGGGCAGCCAAAGCAGCATGACAGCGAGACATTGACCGGCACGCCGGCCTGCTGCGCCGTGGCCACGACCTGGGCCAGCGCCGCGAACGACTGGCTGCGCTGCATGCGCAGGTTGCACAGGTTGTGCGTCTCGCTGACCGACATGACCAGGTTGAGCTCGTCCGTGCGCGCCTCGATGGCGCGCTCGGCGCCACGGGCATTGGGCACCAGGGCGGTGTAGACGGTGCCGGGGCGGCGCTCTATCTCACGCATCACGATCTCGCCATCGCGCAGCGCGGGAATGGCCGTGGGCGAGACAAAGGCCGTGACCTCGATCTTGGACAGCCCTGCCTGCGACAGCGCATTGACCAGGGCGATCTTGTCCTCGGTGGGGACAAAGGCCTGCTCCATCTGCAGCCCGTCGCGCGTGCCGACCTCGTTGAAGAAAACGCGGCGGCCCGCGCCCTGCCAGACATCCGTGGGGTGGACGGCATTCATTGGATCACTCCCTTGCTGCGCAGCAGCGCAATCTGTTGGGCCGTGAGGCCGGCCTCGGCCAGCACGGCATCGGTGTCATCGCCCACATGGGGCGCACTGCTGCGCACCGTGCCGGGCGTGAGCGAGAGCTTGGGGACGATGCCCGGCACCTCGATGTCGTCGCCGTCGCGCGTGTGCTGGCTGAGGATCATGTCGCGGGCGCGGTAGTGCGGGTCCTCGGCAATGTCCTTGGCCGTGTAGACCTTGCCGGCCGGCACGCGCGCGGCGGCCAATTGGTCCATCACGGACTGCACGCTCTGGGCACGCGTCCAGCCGCCGATGACGGCGTCGATCTCGGCGATGCGCGCCACGCGGCCCGCGTTGTCGGCCAGCTGCGGATCGTCGGCCAGGTCCTGGCGGCCGATGGTGGCCATCAGGCGCTTGAAGATGGAGTCGCCATTGCCGGCCACCAGCACCCAGCCGTCCTGGCAGGGATAGGCGTTGGACGGCGCAATGCCCGGCAGCGCACTGCCCGCCGCCTCGCGCACGGCACCAAAGGCGCTGTATTCGGGCAGCAGGCTTTCCATGACGTTGAACACGGCCTCGTGCAGCGCCACGTCGATGACCTGGCCGGAACCGCCGTTCACCTTGCGGTGGTACAGGGCCATCATCACGCCGATCACGCCATGCAGCGCGGCCAGCGTGTCGCCAATCGAGACGCCCACGCGCACCGGCACGCGGCCCGGCTCGGCCGTCAGGTGGCGCAGGCCGCCCATGGCCTCGCCGATCACGCCAAAGCCCGGCAGGTCGCGGTAGGGGCCGGTCTGGCCGTAGCCCGAGATGCGCAGGATGACCAGGCCGGGGTTGAGCGCATGCAGCTCCTCGGGCGACATGCCCCAGCCTTCCAGCGTGCCGGGGCGGAAGTTCTCGACCAGCACATCGGCCTCGGCGATCAGGCGCCGCGCGATGTCCTGGCCTTCCTGCTGGCGCAGGTCCAGCGCCACCGAGCGCTTGTTGCGCGACTGCACCTGCCACCAGACCGAGGTGCCGTTCTTGATCAGGCGCCAGTTGCGCAGCGGATCGCCCGCGCCCGGCGCCTCGATCTTGACCACGTCGGCGCCGAACTCGCCCAGCGTCTTGCCGCAGAACGGCCCGGCGATCAATTGCCCCATCTCGACCACGCGCACGCCGTTGAGTGCGCCGGGGGTGGGAACCTGCCTTGTCTGTTGTGTCATGGGTGAACGCTTCCTCGTTGTCTCCACGGCCTGCCTGCGATGGCATTGCCGCGGCGCCGATCTTGCCGCCGTCCGCGCGCGCCGCAAAACGCTCAAGCGCGACGCTGCCATCGCAAACCGGCATGGCAGAACCCAGCCGGACGGGGCCGGGCGATAATCGCCACCCCATGAAACTCGACCCGATTTCGCTGCGCCTGTTCGTGGCCGTGATGGAGGAAAGCGCCATCGCACGCGCTGCCGCACGCGAACACATCGCCCCCTCGGCCGCCAGCCGGCGGCTGGCCGAGCTGGAGAGCCAGCTGCAGGTGGAGCTGTTCACCCGCAGCAACCGCGGCAGCGTGCCCACGGCTGCCGCCTATGCGCTGCTGAACATGGCGCGTGGCGTGCTCAACGACCTGGACGGCATCGGCGAGCAGATGCGCGAGTACGGCAGCGGCCTGCGCGGCCATGTGCGCGTGATGGCCAACATCTCGGCCATCACGCAGTTCCTGCCCTCCCAGCTGCAGCGCTTCCTGGACCAGCACCCGCATGTGGACGTGCGCCTGCAGGAGCGCGTGAGCAGCGACATCGCACGCGCGGTGGCCGACAACGAGGCCGACATCGGCATCCTCAACCAGGGCAGCTATGGCGAGAAGATCCGCCTGCGCCCGTACCGCCGCGATCGCCTCATCGTGATCGTGCCCCAGGGCCATGCGCTGGTACGCAGGCGCTCGCTGCGGCTGGCCCAGGTGCTGGACCATGACCTGGTGGGCATGCACGCGGGCAGCGCGCTCAACCACCAGATCACGCGCGCCGCCGCCGACCTGGGCCTGCAGCCCCGGCTGCGAATGAAGGTCACGGGCTATGACGCGCTGTGCCTGATGGTGGCCTCGGGCCTGGGCGTAGGCATCCTGCCCGAAGGCAGCGCACGCCTGTACCTGGGCGCCCTGCCGCTGCGCTGCATTGCGCTGGACGAGCCCTGGGCCGAGCGCCAGCTGATGCTGTGCGTGCGCTCGCAAGAGGCACTGCCGCCCGTGGCACAGTTGCTGGTCGAACATCTGTGCGAACCCTGATTCCCATGCTTGCCTTCAACCCCATCCCCCCGGACCCGCCGCCAAAGCAGGCCACTGCACGGACCTGGGACATCTTCTGCCAGGTCATAGACAACTTTGGCGACATCGGCGTGTGCTGGCGCGCTGCCACCGACCTGGCCGCGCGCGGCCAGCGCGTGCGGCTGTGGATGGACGACGCCAGCGCCCTGGCCTGGATGGCTCCCCGGCCGCACCCGGCCGGACTCAGCGTCCATGGCTGGCCCACGCAGGCGCAGGACGTCCCACAGTCCATGGGTGATGTGGTCATCGAGGCCTTCGGCTGCGAGATCCCGCCGCCCTTTCTGGCGGCCATCGCGCGCCGGGCACCGCTGTGGATCAACCTCGAATACCTGTCGGCAGAGGACTATGTGGAGCGCTGCCACCGCCTGCCCTCGCCGCTGATGTCGGGGCCGGCTGCGGGGTTGACGCGCTGGTTCTTCTACCCGGGCTTCACGGCCGCCACGGGCGGCCTGCTGCGCGAGCCGGACCTGGCCGCGCGCCAGGCAGCTTTTGCTTCCGAGGGCCGGCAGGCCTGGCGCACACGCCACGGCATAGGCACCGGCGATTGCGCCATCTCGCTGTTCTGCTACGAGCCCCCTGCCCTGCCTCAATGGCTGGCCCAACTGCATGCAGCGCCCCTTGCGCCGCAGGCCACGCATTTGCTGGTGACCCCGGGGCGCGCAGCCGCCGCCGTGCAACAGGCCATGGCCAGCGTGCCCGCCACGGAACAAGGCGCGGTGACCCGGCATGCGCTGCAGCCCTGCCCCCAACCTCAGTTCGACGAGATGCTCTGGGCCTGCGACCTGAACCTGGTGCGTGGCGAGGATTCGCTGGTACGCGCGCTGTGGGCTGGCCAGCCGCTGGTCTGGCACATCTATCCCCAGCACGACGACGCCCATCACGACAAGCTCGACGCCTTTCTTGACTGGCTGCAGGCACCGGCCAGCCTGCGCGCCTTCCACCACGCCTGGAACGGCATGGCACCTGCAAGCACCCTGCCCGCAATCACGCCTGCGCTGCTGCAGCATTGGCAGGAATGCGTGCAGGCGGCACGCTTGCGGCTGCTGCAACAGACCCCATTGATTGAGCAGCTACAAGCTTTCGTGACCGAAAAAAGCTAGAATGCACGTTTTGCCTCCCTGGAGGCGCCGCTGCGGGCGACCGCCAGCCGGCCGCCACTGACCAGGGTTGCACCCGCCGCGGAACTGCGGCAGGCGCACCGTCCCAGCGACTTCGCTTGCCTGCCCTGTTGAGCGGCTCAACCTCAGCCAAGCAAGCTATGAAAATCGCTCAAGAAATCCGCGCCGGCAACGTGATCATGCACGGCAAGGACCCGATGATCGTCCTGAAGACCGAATACGCTCGCGGTGGCCGCGGCGCCGCCACCGTCCGCATGAAGCTCAAGGCCCTGCTGTCGAACATGGGCACCGAAGTCGTGTTCAAGGCCGACGACAAGATCGACAACGTGATCCTGGACAAGAAGGAGTGCACCTACTCCTACTTCGCCGATCCGATGTACGTCTGGATGGATGCCGAGTACAACCAGTACGAAGTGGAAGCCGCCAACATGGGCGACGCCATCAACTACCTGGAAGACGGCATGCAAGCCGAAGTCGTGTTCTACGACGGCAAGGCCATCTCCTGCGAACTGCCCACGTCCGTGGAACGCGAAATCACCTGGACCGAACCCGCCGTCAAGGGCGACACATCGGGCAAGGTGCTCAAGCCCGCCAAGATTGCCACCGGCTTCGAAGTGCCCGTGCCCCTGTTCGTGAGCCAGGGCGACAAGATCGAAATCGACACCCGCACAGGCGAGTACCGCAAGCGCGTCTGAACGACGCCTGCAGTTCCCCCTGCGAAGCCCCTGGCCGTCTCTGCCAGGGGCTTTTTCTTTGGCGGCATGCAGGACGATCGAAAAAATTTAACCCGGGTTTAATTGACTTGATATTTTTACCCGGCTAATATCTGCGCCATGACTATCAAATCCAGCGCAGCGGCCGCCGAGCCCGCCCCCAGCTACACCATCTTCCAGGGCCACAGCCGGCTGCTGCAGGCCGGCAGGCCGACCATCCTGCAGTTCCTGCAAAGCCATGAGCAACAGGCCCACGGCAGCGGGTCCGCGCCGCCGCTGTGGGTGTTCGACGACCACAGCGGCATGCGGCTGGACCTGGACTGGCGCAGCGAGCTGGCCGCAGCGCCTGCCCCCGCCGAAGCCGCCGCCCCCCGCAGCGTGGGCCGCCCCAAGCTGGGCGTGGTGGCGCGCGAGGTGACCTTGCTGCCGCGCCACTGGGAATGGCTGAACCGCCAGCCCGGCGGCGCCTCCGGCGCACTGCGCAGGCTGATCGAGGAGGCGCGCGGCAAGCACGCCGCGCAGGATGCCGTGCGCGCCGCCACCGAAGCCGTCTACCGCTTCATGAGCGAGATGGCGGGCGACCTGCCCCATTTCGAGGACGCCAGCCGCGCCCTGTTTGCACGCCAGGCCGAAGCCTTTGCACAGCACACCGCCGCCTGGCCCGAGGATGTGCGAAGCTATCTGCAGCAACTGGGCGACCCCGTGTGGGCAGGCTCACCTGCGGCGCCAGCCCAGGACTGAAGACCTGACCCGGCCCGACCTCACTGCTTTTCTCGTCGCATTACCAGACACAACATGACGAAACCAACCGAACCCCTGCCCCAGGCCGCCGCGCCTGCCGCATCCAGCCCCGGCGGGCCGCCCATTGCCGGCAACCAGCCGTTGTGGCGCACCTTTCTGGTGTTCCTGGGCCCCATGGTGCTGGCCAACATCCTGCAATCGCTGTCGGGCACCATCAACAGCGTCTTCATCGGCCAGATGCTGGGCGTGCAGGCGCTGGCCGCCGTCGCGGCCTTTTTTCCGGTGATGTTCCTCTTCATCGCCTTCGTGATCGGCCTGGGCGCGGGCTCCTCGGTGCTGATCGGCCAGGCCTACGGCGCGCGCATGCACGACAAGCTGCGCGCCATCGCAGGCACGGCAATGTGCATAGGACTGCTGTTCGGCGCCATCGTGGCCCTGTTCGGCGGGCTGTTCACCGAGCCGCTGATGCGGTTGCTGGGCACGCCGCCCGACATCATGGAGCAGGCCACGCTGTACTCGCGCATCGTGCTGCTGGGCATGCCGGGGCTGTTCGTGTTCCTGCTGGCCACCTCGCTGCTGCGCGGAGTGGGCGACACGGTCTCGCCCATGCTGGCCCTGCTGATCTCCACGGGCACGGGCCTGGCCTGCACCCCGGCGCTGATCGCGGGCTGGGCCGGCCTGCCGCGCCTGGGCGTGGCCAGCGCGGGCGTGTCCATGATCCTGGGCTTCACCCTGGCGCTGGCCTGGCTGGGCTGGCGGCTGCGCCGCATAGCCAGCCCGCTGGCACCCAATGCCGAGCTGTGGAGGGCCATGCGCATCGACCGGACCCTGCTCAAGAGCATCCTGCGCGTGGGCATTCCCACCGGCGTGCAGATGATCGCCTCG
The DNA here is from genome assembly GCF_014170385.1 of Delftia sp. UME58. Taxonomy (NCBI): domain Bacteria; kingdom Pseudomonadati; phylum Pseudomonadota; class Betaproteobacteria; order Burkholderiales; family Comamonadaceae; genus Delftia; species Delftia sp. UME58. The sequence goes on along the minus strand of NZ_LZZV01000030.1, from coordinate 8,031 downwards.
TCCATGGCCGGGCTGGTCGTCGTGTCACTGGTCAACGGCTTTGGCTCCAGCGCCACGGCGGCCTACGGTGCGGTCAACCAGATCAACTCGTTTGCGCAGTTCCCGGTCATTTCGGTGGCCATCACGGCCTCCATCCTCGGCGCCCAGGCCATCGGCGCGGGCCGCAGCGAGCGCCTGGGCGCCATCACGGCCACGGCCATCCGCATGAACCTGGTGCTGGGCGCTGCCCTGGCCCTGATCGGCAGCCTGTTCGCACGGCCGCTGCTGGGCATGTTCATCACCGACGAGCAGGTGCTGGTGCTGGCCATCGAGCTGCTGTACATCGTGCTGTGGAGCGGTCTGCTGCTGGGCTGCTTCATCGCCCTGTCGTCCATCATGCGCGCCAGCGGCGATGTGATCATTCCCACGGCCATCACCATCACGGTGCTGGCCGTGCTGGAGCTGCCCCTGGCCTGGTGGCTGAGCCGCAGCTTCGGGCTGATGGGCATCTGGATGGCGCTTCCGCTGTCCTACACCCTGACGCTGTGCCTGCAGACCGCCTACTACAAGCTGGTCTGGAAGAAGCGCCCCATCCGCCGCATGGTGTGAGGCGTGCGCCATGCAAAACAGGCTTCCCTCGGGAAGCCTGTTTTTTTGGGGTGGGCAAAGCGTCAGGCGTTCAGGTCCAGCACCACGCGCCCTTCGATCTTGCCTTCATGCATGCGCGCAAAGATGTCGTTGATGTTCTCCAGCCGGTCGGTGGACACGGTGGCCTTGACCTTGCCCATGGCCGCGAAGTCCAGCGATTCCTGCAGGTCCAGCCGCGTGCCCACGATGGAGCCGCGCACGGTCACGCCGCTGAGCACCATGTTGAAGATGGGCAGCGGGAAGCTGCCGGGCGGCAGGCCGTTGAGCGACACCGTGCCGCCGCGCCGCACCATGCCCAGCGCCTGCTCGAAGGCCTTGGGTGATACCGCTGTCACCAGGGCGCCGTGTGCGCCACCGATCTCCTTTTTCAGGTAGGCCGCAGGGTCCGTGGTCATGGCATTGACCGTGACCTGGGCACCCAGGCGCCGGGCCAGCGCCAGCTTGTCGTCATCCACGTCCACCGCCGCCACGTTCAGGCCCATGGCCTTGGCGTACTGCACGGCCATGTGGCCCAGGCCGCCGATGCCCGAGATCACCACCCAGTTGCCGGGCTTGGTGTCCGTGACCTTCAAACCCTTGTAGACCGTGACGCCCGCGCACAGCACGGGGGCGATCTCGATCAGGTCCACGCTGCCGGGCAGCAGGCCCACGAAGTTGGCATCGGCCAGCGCGTACTGCGCAAAGCCGCCGTTGACGGAGTAGCCGGTGTTCTTTTGCTGCTCGCACAGCGTCTCCCAACCACCCAGGCAATGCTCGCAATGGCCGCAGGCCGTGTACAGCCAGGGAATGCCGACGCGGTCGCCCTCCTTCACATGGGTGACGCCCGCACCCACGGCGGCCACATAGCCCACGCCCTCATGGCCGGGGATGAAAGGCGGATTGGGCTTGACGGGCCAGTCGCCCTGCGCCGCATGCAGGTCGGTATGGCAGACGCCGCAGGCCTCGATCTTCACCAGCACATGGCCGGGATCGGGCCGGGGCACCTGGACTTCCTCGATGGTGAGCGGCTTGCCAAACTCCCGCACCACGGCGGCCTTCATGGTCTTGTTCATTCGCGCCATCCTTTCTTTGCGTCAAAGTAGGTACAGCATTTCAGCGAAGCGACCTGAACGCCTTGATCAAAATCAGGCCTTGGACCATCAAGGACAAAAAAAGCGGGCAAGGAAAACCTTGCCCGCTTTTCAGGGATGCGAATACAGGCCTTACACGGGCTGGCCCACCAGGTCGTGGCCCTGCGTGCCCACGATGCGCGCCTTCACGAAGTCGCCCACCTTGTAGGTCTTGCTGGCCTTCTCGGGCGGCAGCAGGTGCACCAGGCCATCGATCTCGGGCGCATCGGCATAGCTGCGACCCACGCCGCCCTTCTTGCCCAGGCCCACGGACTTGTCCACCAGCACCTGCATGGTCTGGCCCACGCGCTTTTGCAGGCGCGCAGTGGAAACCTCTTCGGCCACGGCCATGAAGCGCGCACGGCGCTCCTCACGCACTTCCTGCGGCAGCATGCCGGGAATCTCGTTGGCGGCAGCGCCTTCGACCGGGCTGTAGGCAAAGCAGCCCGCGCGGTCGATCTGCGCCTCGCGCAGGAACTGCAGCAGGTGCTCGAACTCCTGCTCGGTCTCGCCGGGGAAGCCCGCGATGAAGGTGGAGCGGATCACCAGATCCGGGCAGATCTCGCGCCAGCGCTGCAGGCGCTCCAGGTTCCTCTCGCCATTGGCCGGGCGCTTCATGCGCTTCAAGACTTCGGGATGGCTGTGCTGGAAGGGCACGTCCAGATAGGGCAGCACGCGGCCCGTGGCCATGAACGGAATGATCTCGTCCACGCTGGGGTACGGATAAACGTAGTGCAGGCGCACCCAGGCGCCATAGGGCTCGGCGATCTCGGCCAGCGTCTGCACCAGTTCGAGCATGCGCGTCTTCACCGGCTTGCCGTCCCAGAAGCCCGTGCGGTACTTCACGTCCACGCCATAGGCCGAGGTGTCCTGGCTGATCACCAGCAGTTCCTTGACGCCACCCTCGAACAGCGCGCGCGCCTCCTTGAGCACATCGCCCACGGGACGCGAGACCAGATCGCCGCGCATGGAGGGAATGATGCAGAAGGTGCAGCGGTGGTTGCAGCCCTCGGAGATCTTCAGGTAGGCGTAGTGCCTGGGCGTGAGCTTGATGCCCGCCTCGCCAAAGGCGCCCGGCACCAGGTCGATGAAGGGATCGTGCGGCTTGGGCAGATGGGTGTGGACGGCATTCATCACCTCCTGCGTGGCGTGCGGCCCGGTCACGGCCAGCACGCTGGGATGCACTTCCTGGATCAGGTTGCCGCCATCCTTGCCCGCCTTGGCACCCAGGCAACCCGTGACGATGACCTTGCCGTTCTCGGCCAGCGCCTCGCCAATGGTGTCCAGGCTTTCGCGCACGGCGTCATCGATGAAGCCGCAGGTGTTGACGATCACCAGGTCAGCGCCCTCGAAGGTCTTGGAGGTCTGGTAGCCCTCGGCGCTGAGCTGGGTAAGGATGAGTTCGGAGTCGGTGAGTGCCTTGGGGCACCCGAGGGATACCATACCTATACGGGGCAGCCGATCCACTTTGACAGCAGTTTCATTCATGGGAAAAACTTCTAAAGGTCTTGTCTATAGCTACCTGCGGTTCTCGGACCCCAAGCAGTCAACGGGGAGCAGCACGGACAGGCAGCTGGCATACGCGGAAAAATGGGCCTCTGAGCACGGCCTGCAGCTTGACAGCAGCCTGACCCTCCGCGACGAGGGCCTGAGCGCTTACCACCAGCAGCACATTAAAAGTGGTGCGCTCGGGGTGTTCCTGCGGGCCGTGGAGGACGGGCGGGTACCGCATGGATCTGTGCTGATCGTGGAGGGGCTGGACCGCCTCTCTCGCGCAGAGCCCATCCAGGCTCAGGCGCAACTGGCCCAGATTGTAAATGCGGGCATCACCGTGGTCACGGCGAGCGATGGAAAGGCCTACAGCCGCGCCCGGCTCAAAGAAAACCCCATGGATCTTGTCTACAGCCTGCTGGTGATGATCCGCGCGCACGAAGAAAGCGACACGAAGAGCAAGCGGGTGAAAGCCAGCATCAGGCGCCTGTGCGAGGGATGGCAGAACGGCACGTACCGGGGGCGCGTGCGTCAGGGACATGATCCCGAATGGATCAAGGAGACGGAAGTGGGATGGGAGATCGACCCCGAGCGTGCAGCGGCCGTGCGCAGGGCCGTTGAGCTGTACACGCAAGGGCACGGGGGCAAAGGCATCGTGCAGCGGCTCGACGCCGAAGGGTTGCGGCTGTACTCGACAACGCAGGTTAACGTCACAACCCAGGTCTACCGCATCATCAAGATGCCCCAGCTCGCAGGCATCAAGCCTGTGAGTCTTGATGGCGAGGAATACCAACTCAAGGACTACTATCCCGCCGTCCTGAGCGCAGACGAGTGGACTGAGCTGCAGCGGGTAGCCGCGCAAAGCGGCCGCCGGCGGGTCAAGGGCGATCTGCCCCACATCATTACCGGCCTCGGCATTACCGTGTGCGGCTACTGCGGCCGACCCATGTCGGGCCAGCACCTAGCCACAAAGAAGCGCCTGCCCGATGGGCGCATTCGGGATGGGTACAGACGGCTGCTCTGCGCCTCGGCCGCGGCCTATGGCGGAGGATGCGCAGTGTTTGGGAGTACCAGCGTGGCGCCGGTAGAGCGCGCCATCATGTCCTATTGCAGCGACATCGTGAATCTGCAGGCGCTGTATGGAGCGGACCGCAGCCAAATGCCGCGCACCCAAGTCGTAGCGGCCCGCCAAGAGGTGGACCAGATCAGCGCCCAGCTCGACAAGCTCACCGATGCGATGCTGGCCAGCGCCGACGAGGGAACGCCGGCAGTGTTCGCACGGCGCGCTCGGCACTTGGAGGTCGATCTGGCCGCTGCTCAAGCCAAGCTGCAGGCGGCCGAACTGAACCTAGCAGGCGCGGCACGCAAAGATATCTCCGGCGCCGATGCTGCCTGGCGCGCGCTGGCTGCCGGCGTGGAGGCACAGGAGGTCGAGCCAAGGTTGAAAGCCCGCCAACTAGTTGCGGACACATTTGAACGCATCGTGGTGTATGCGCGAGGCGTTAACCCGAACCTTGAGGCGTTGGAACGAGACTATAGGATTGATCTGGTGTTAGTTGCGCGTGGGGGCTTGGCTAGGGTACTGACGGTGGACAGGGCGGGCAGTTGGGTAACAGGTGAGCAAATTTCCCCCCCTTTCGATCTTGAGCTACGCAGATCCGAACGAGCCTCAGTACTCACCGAAGCAGGATGGCAGCGTTCCTGATGATGACATCTGCTGCAGACACAAGTAGCGCTTGCCAACATGTAGAGTGCTCAGCTACAATCGGCGGCTTCCGAATTTGCTAGTTTGTTGCCAAACATTACGAAACCAACGGCTAGCGTGTTCAACCACTCAACTGGTTAAAAAAGCGAGAACAAAGTTGACAAATCCAAGCGATAACAGTGTTGATCTGGCCCTAGGGGACAAGGCAAGCGAACTGCTTGGGGTTATCCTTGAAAGCTCCACACGTGCGCTGAGCCATGTGAATTTGTTCGGCTATACCTACATGCACATGGCGCCGACACCAACAGTCGGCCAGATGGCTGTGCTTTTGCGTTTGCTTGAAGCGAACATAGACGTTATCCTCACGCAAAAGAAGGTTGAACTCACAGTTGATGTGAAGGCAGAACTTGAAAAATCGTTGATCCAGATCCATCTGATGAACAAGTTGTCAGACGCGATCACACAACAAGACAAGTCTTTGTTTGACGCAACCGTCGTAGAGCTTGAGCAGACAATACCTGCTTAAAGGCTGTTTCACTGAAGGAGAGAGTTGATGAAAAATTTTGATTTCAACGCTTACAAACTTACTACACCCCAGACCAAGGAAGACGTCTTGGCAATGCTCGATCGCTCGCTGATGCTAGCGCGCGAACTCAAGGCTGTTACAGAGCGCCTAACGCCACAGAAAGTGGCTGAGCCCGCTTAAGTCGGCTTAAGCTGACAAAAAAGAGCCCTAAGGGCTCTTTTTTTTGGTCATCACATTCGTGATCGTGACAGGTTAGTCAAACTTCGTCAGCGCTCTCGCAACGTTATAGCCCCGCTCGCAGGAAGCCCCCCTGCTCCTTGCATCATCAGCAATGCGCGCCAGCGCTCCCGCTCGCTCGTCAGCCCGGCGCTGCAGCTCGGCAAACAGATCGAGGGCGCTAGTGTCTGGCGCGCACTGTCCGGCAGCGGCGCGAGCATTGGCGGCCGCACGATTGGCGGTGATGTAGTCGGCGAGGTCGCCGCGCAGCCGGCCAGCAGCAGCGCGGGCAGCGTTAGCGTCAGCAGTAGCGCGGGCTTGTGCTTGGTCAGACTCGCGGGCAATGGTGTCGAGGTTTTCACGGTAGGTGCCTTCCAGTTTTCGATAGCGCTCAGAGGTTTCAGCGGCCGCTGCAGCTGCGGCCGCGCGTTCGGTCGCTAGGTCAGCTCGGGCCTTGTCGGCCGCGCGCAAAGCGAGGAGGTGGCCTACGCTCTGCCAAAGCAGCAGCGCGGCCAGCACCAGGGCCAGGAGCTGCCAGGCGCGGGATTTGAGGAGGGCCAGCATCTACACCTCCTGAACGCCCACCAGCGTGTTTTTGCCGCTGACAGTGATCACCCGGTTAACGGGCTTGTCCGGGGTGCGTGTGGATAGGTGCACCCAGTGCTTGCCGCCCACGCTTTCATAGATGATTTGCCCGATGCCCAGCGCGTTGACGTGCGGGGCAAGGGCCTTGGCCACAGCGTAGGGCATGCCGAACTGGGGCGCCACAATGTCAGCGGCCGCGCCTATCGCGTGATCGCTGCTGGTGACACCGCCTACGGCTGCATTGACAGCGCGCGAGCGGTAGCCGCTGGTCACGATGATGGGCACGCCCAGGTGCGCGCGCACTCGCTCCAGCATCGCGGCCGTGAGTGCCAGGCGCTGCAGCGCCTCGGGCGTGGGCGTGTTATCCAGGCCCTGGCGCTGCGCCGTGCTGCTGGCAGTCATTTCGGTCAGGCTGAAATGGGGGGTCAATTGCATGTCTATCCCTCTTTGAATCGGGTACGAACGATGAGCACGACAAAGCCCGCGAACATGCACAGTTCACGGGCTGTCGGTGGTTGGGTGTCGAAGATGGGCGCGACAAGCGCGCCGGCGCTGGCGAGCGCAAGGAGGCACCAGGCGATGGCCTTGAGCCAAGCCAGCAGCCGCTGACGCGGAGTGAGGCCAGGCAGGCATGGCCGTGTACGCTCAAGCTTGTTGAGTGCTTCTGCAAGGACAACAAGGCCCAAGATCCACAGTGCGAAAAAGGCTTGGTATTGCATTTCAGCCCTCCGCAGCGTTCGGCCAATACTTGCGCATCAGCGCGAGCAGCACGCGCTGTGCCCCGGCGCCCACAAGGAATGCCATAGAAAGCACCAGCATGTGCGGCACGTTTGCAATCAGGAGTGTCAGGGGCGTGAGATAGCCAGCCGTGATAGAGCTGGCCCACGCAACTGCCAGGCGGCGCAGCGACGTGCGCAGTGCCTCGGGCCAGGTGTCGGTCGTGCCGGGCACGCTGTTCAGCAAAATGATGCTGACGAGGGAGCCGAGGAAACCTGCAAGCAACACATCCGCCTGCAGGCCCAAAGGCACACCGAAAGCGGTGAGTGCAGACGTCGAGACTGCGGCGCCTGCGAACGTGGCCACGCCGGCGGCGGTGGTTGTGGGCTCGGGCATCAAGATCCTTCGGACAAGAAAAAGCCCGCCGAAGCGGGTTGGTGTTGGAGTGAGTCAGGTCAGAGCGTCACAGCGAGCGCGAAGGCAGCATCAAGCGTTTCCGGAGTGCCGCCGAGCTGGACCCAAAGCTGCGACAGAAATGCATTGCTGCGCTCCCAGGTGTCCGCGTCGTATTCGATCTGCGCAGCGCGCCGCTCCAGCGGGTCTGCAATGGCTGCAATGGCTGCTTCCGCGTCATCGAGCAGCCCATAGCTGAGCAACGCGAGCTGGCCTTGGCGGCGCGTGCATCTCTGGGACACGTCTGCAACCGGCTGAGCGGGCTGCACTGCACACAACTGCCATGCGCCCGGGTAGTGCTCATCAGCGAACTCAGGCGTTGCAACGATGGTGTTGATGACATCGCCCGCAGGGTCGAGGATTTCGATTACTGGCATGTCACACCCCCAGGTCTGCAAAGAACTCGAGGAAGCAGAAGCCGTTGCCGCCTCTACCGCCAATGCCATTGTTGGCTCCGCCACTACCTCCACCGCCTCCCAAGCACTGGCATGTCACACCCCCAGGTCTGCAAAGAACTCGAGGAAGCAGAAGCCGTTGCCGCCTCTACCGCCAATGCCATTGTTGGCTCCGCCACTACCTCCACCGCCTCCCAAGCCTCCATC
>NZ_LZZV01000029.1:0-1419 GCF_014170385.1 Delftia sp. UME58 | reverse complement strand
CCCATTGTCCAAAATTCCCCACTGCTGCCTCCCGTAGGAGTCTGGGCCGTGTCTCAGTCCCAGTGTGGCTGGTCGTCCTCTCAAACCAGCTACGGATCGTCGCCTTGGTGAGCCGTTACCCCACCAACTAGCTAATCCGATATCGGCCGCTCTAATAGTGCAAGGTCTTGCGATCCCCTGCTTTCCCCCGTAGGGCGTATGCGGTATTAGCTACGCTTTCGCGTAGTTATCCCCCGCTACTAGGCACGTTCCGATACATTACTCACCCGTTCGCCACTCGCCACCAGACCGAAGTCCGTGCTGCCGTTCGACTTGCATGTGTAAGGCATCCCGCTAGCGTTCAATCTGAGCCAGGATCAAACTCTTCAGTTTAATCTCTGTATTTGTTTCGTATTCTTGGTCCGAATAAATCCGAACCAGGTCATACGTCGCTACTCAAAGGAAGTGAGGTATGTTCTTAAACTTGACGTCTAAGGTACTTCACTTCTAGTGAGCACTTGATTTCATTGTGCTTGTGAAGAGGTCAGGGTTTAACGCCTAACCTAATCACAGTGCATCGCATCAAGCGCCCACACTTATCGGTTGTTTAATTGTTAAAGAGCGGTACTGCTAAATTCTTCACTGCCATTTCGCTGAACCCGCCAGCTTCGCGCTGCTTTCGCTTTGCGTCGCTCGCTGTTTTCAGCAGCAGAGAGGCAAGATTATGAAGGAGTTTTTATCGCTTGTCAAGTCAGCGTCGTTCGCTTTCGCGCCCCTGCTTTCTTGCTTGCGACCCCTTCAGGTCTGCTCTCTTTAGCAGCTATCGAAACATCAGAACAACCCATCAGGGTTAACCCTAAGTTTTCGGCAACTGCCAAGCCTGAAACTATAACACAACTTTTGCAGATTATGCAACCGGCTTTTGCCTGACTTGCATCCTATCTTGCAACCCCGCCGCTTTCGCGGCAGCCCTGAATTTCAGGGGTTGGTTACTACTTCAGGCGGCTAGCGATTCGATCCGGGTAAACCCTGAATTCTTATCACCAGCCAAGCCCAAGACTATAGCACGATTTTTGCAGATTGTGCAACTGGCTTTTGCCTGATTTGCGTCAATCCTTGCAACAACCGCTGGGCGCTCATTCCTGAACCCGTCGCGGCAGACTTGGCTGGGTTACCCCGGGTTTTCACCTTGCCTTGCCTGTTGTGCTTGCCTGGCCCCGCAGTTCAAAAACTGTCTGAACTGCGAAGGAGCGAGACTATAGCACAAGTTTTTGGGCCGTCATCCGCGAAAGCCAAGAAAATTATGGGCTTCGCAAGCGAACCCCCAGCTTCCTCTCTGCATCCCTATATATAGAGGCCGACTTATAGAGGCCGGCTTTCCTCCCCCCTCTATATATAGTTGCCGCGCCCGGCTTGCCTACGCTTGGGGTACGTTTACTA
>NZ_LZZV01000028.1:0-70677 GCF_014170385.1 Delftia sp. UME58 | reverse complement strand
AAGTTATGAATTGGTTGTGTTGCTCGGTGAGCAGCATGACAAAAAGTTATGCCTGATGACCATAGCAAGTTGGTACCACTCCTTCCCATCCCGAACAGGACAGTGAAACGACTTTGCGCCGATGATAGTGCGGGTTCCCGTGTGAAAGTAGGTCATCGTCAGGCTCTTACAGCCCAAGAAACCCCGTAGCCCAAAGCTACGGGGTTTTTTGCATTGGGCTGCAGGAAACGGGGAAACAGGCAGAGCAGCCAAAACGAACATCCAAAACGGACATCCCAAAAAAAGAGAGCGCTGACGCGCTCTCTTTTTTATGCCTGCATGGCTTCTTTCTCGGCACCCGGATGCGACATCCGGCGCAGTTTCCTGCAGCTAATTCCGCTAGCATTGACGTTAACGTCAACGTCGCATTCCCATGGCCGCCGGCTGTGGATGCCGGCGGACTCTCCAGCCATGTCGACTACCTACACCATCAGCGATCTTGCCAAGGAGTTCGATCTCACGACCCGGGCCATCCGCTTCTATGAGGACATGGGCTTGCTTGAGCCCGAGCGTGCCGGGCCTGGCGGGCGCAACCGTGTCTACAGTCCGCGTGATCGCACCCGATTGCGCCTGACCTTGCGCGCGAAGCGCCTGGGGCTGTCTCTGAACGAGGCCAAGGAGATCATCGATCTCTACGACAGTCCCCGCGACACGGGTGTGCAACTGCGCAAATTCCTGGAAGTGCTGGCTGTGCACCGCCGCCAGCTCGAGGACCGCCTGGCCGATCTGCAGGCCAACCTGGCCGAGGTGCGAGAACAGGAATCCGAGGCCCGCACTCTGTTGAAACACCTGGATGGGAAAAATGCTTCATAATTGACGTTTACGTAAACGTAATTTGTGAGGCCTGTCTTGACCACGCTCCGACTGGAACCTGCCAACAGCGACTTTGCCCGCCGTGTGCGAGACAGTTTTGCACGCCAGGGCGCGATGCACACCCTGGGCGCCGAGCTGTTCCTGCTGGAGCCCGGAGCTGTCGATGTCTGTCTGGACTGGGCGCCAGGGCTGACGCAGCAGCATGGCTTTTTGCATGCCGGCATGGTTTCCACGGCGTTGGATTCCGCCTGCGGCTATGCAGGGCTGACCCTGATGCCGGCCGATGCTGCCGTGCTCACCATCGAATTCAAGATCAATCTGCTGGCCCCCGCCAAGGGCCAGCGCTTTCGCATGGAAGGCCGGGTGATCAAGCCGGGCCGCACGATCATCGTGACCGAGGGGCGCGCCTATGCCATCGACGAAGGCCGCGAAAAACTGATTGCCACCATGGGTTGCACGCTGATGTGCGTGCAGGGCCGCGATCTGGCCGACTGAGCCGGGCGGCGTTCTTTCACCAAATTTCCACAGGAGACACGAGATGAGCCTTTCCAACCTGCCGGGCCTGAACTTCCAACTGGGCGAGGACATCGACGCGCTGCGCGATGCCGTGCGCGAGTTCGCACAGGCCGAGATTGCACCGCGCGCCGGCGAGATCGACCGCGACGACCAGTTCCCCATGGACCTGTGGCGCAAGTTTGGCGATCTGGGCGTGCTGGGCATCACCGTGTCCGAGCAGTACGGCGGCGCCGACATGGGCTACCTGGCCCACATGGTGGCGATGGAGGAAATCTCGCGTGCCAGTGCCTCGGTGGGCCTGTCCTATGGCGCGCACAGCAATCTTTGCGTGAACCAGATCAACCGCAACGGCAACGAGGCGCAAAAGGCCAAGTACCTGCCCAAGCTGATCAGCGGCGAGCATGTGGGCGCGCTGGCCATGAGCGAGCCCGGCGCCGGCTCGGACGTGATCAGCATGAAGCTCAAGGCCGAGGACAAGGGCGGCTACTTCCTGCTCAACGGCACCAAGATGTGGATCACCAATGGTCCCGATGCCGACACCCTGGTGGTGTACGCCAAGACCGAGCCCGAGCTGAACGCCCGCGGCGTGACCGCCTTCCTGATCGAGAAGGGCATGAAGGGATTTTCCATTGCCCAGAAGCTGGACAAGCTGGGCATGCGTGGCAGCCACACGGGCGAGCTGGTGTTCGAGAACGTCGAGGTGCCGGCCGAGAACGTGCTGGGCGGGCTGAACAACGGCGCCAAGGTGCTGATGAGCGGCCTGGACTACGAGCGTGCCGTGCTGACCGGCGGGCCGCTGGGCATCATGCAGTCGGTGATGGACAACGTCGTGCCCTACATCCATGACCGCAAGCAGTTCGGCCAGAGCATTGGCGAGTTCCAGCTCATCCAGGGCAAGGTGGCCGACATGTACACCGTGCTGCAAGCGGGTCGCTCCTTTGCCTATACGGTCGCCAAAAACCTCGATCTGCTGGGAACGGAGCATGTTCGCCAGGTCCGCAAGGACTGCGCCAGCGTCATTTTGTGGTGCGCCGAGAAGGCGACATGGATGGCCGGCGAAGGCGTTCAAATCTATGGAGGTAATGGGTATATCAACGAATACCCACTGGGTCGCCTCTGGCGGGATGCGAAACTCTACGAGATCGGCGCCGGCACCAGCGAGATCCGTCGCATGCTGATCGGCCGCGAGCTGTTCGCAGAGACCTGCTGATCCTGCACCCGCCTGCCGCGCCGTTCTTGAGTTTGACCCAACAAAAGGATTGCTTATGAGCACAACCTCCATCGAAGAACTGTTTGTCCACAACCGCGAATGGGCCCGGCAGATGGAGCGTGACCGGCCCGGTTTCTTCACCGGGCTGTTGTCGCAGCAAAAGCCCCGCTACATGTGGATCGGCTGTTCCGACAGCCGCGTCCCTGCGAACCAGATCACGGGCCTGGAGCCTGGCGAGGTGTTCGTGCACCGCAACGTGGCCAACGTGGTCGTGCCCAGCGACCTGAACTGCCTGTCCACCATCCAGTACGCGGTGGACCAGCTCAAGGTCGAGCACCTGATGGTCGTGGGCCACTATGGCTGCGGCGGCGTGCTGGCGGCACTGGAGGATGTGCGCGTAGGCCTGGCCGACAACTGGATCCGCCATGTGAAGGATGTGCGCGACAAGCACCAGGCGCTGCTGGCCAGCCTGTCCCCGCAATGGCGCCATGACGCGCTGTGCGAGCTCAATGCCATCGAGCAGGTGATCAACGTGGCGCAGAGCACGGTGATGCAGGATGCCTGGGCACGCGGCCAGAAGGTCACGCTGCACGGCTGGTGCTATGGCCTCAAGGACGGCCTGATCACCAATCTGCAGATGACCGTGCCCGGTGTCGGCGGCATCGCCAACATCCATGCCGAGGCTGTCGAGCTGGTCGCCAGCCGCCAGCGCGACTGAGCGGCCATGGCAGGCGGGACCCCGGGAGACTTCATGCCGATGCCTGCCCAGGACACCTTGCTTGCCCACGACATCGCGCGGGCGATGATGGATGGCTTCAACCGCCATTACCGCCTGTTCCGCGCCGAATCCGCCCGGGCCAAGCACCGCTTCGAAACCGCCGACTGGCTGGGCCAGCAGCGTGCCCAGCGCGAGCGCATCGAGTTCTACGACCTGCGCGTGCGCGAATGCGTGCGCCGGCTGGAAAAGGAATTTGCGGCGGGCGCCCAGCCCATGCCGGTCTGGCAGCAGATCAAGCGCCACTACATCGGGCTCATGGTCAACCACCTGCAGCCGGAGCTGGCCGAGACCTTCTTCAACTCGGTCACCACCAAGATCCTGCACCGCACGCATTTCCACAACGACTTCATCTTCGTGCGGCCCGCCGTCAGCACGGAATACATAGAGAACCAGGAGCCGGCTGCGCGCCCGGCCTACCTGGCCTTCTACCCCACGCGCGAGACGCTGCCGCAGACGCTGCGCGAAGTCGTGGAGCAATTCGCGCTGCAGCGCCCCTTCGAGGACCTGGAGCGCGACATCGCCCGCCTGGCCGAGCGCCTGGAGCCGCAGCTGCAGGCCATGCGCCTGTACGCCAACTTCCAGATCCAGGTGCTGTCCAGCCTGTTTTTCCGCAACAAGGGCGCCTACATCGTCGGCAAGATCATCAACGGCTTTGCCGAGCTGTCCTGGGCCGTGCCCATCCTGCACGGCGACAACGGCCGGCTGGTGCTGCATGCGGCGCTGTTCGGCGAGAAGGACTTCCACGGCCTGTTCAGCTTTGCGCGCGCCTACTTCATGGTCGATACCGACGTGCCCAGCGCCTACGTGCAGTTCCTGCGCAGCCTCATGCCGCGCAAGCCGCGCGCCGAGCTGTACAACGCCCTGGGCCTGGCCAAGCAGGGCAAGACGCTGTTCTACCGCGACTTCCTGCACCACCTGCGCCATTCGCGCGACCAGTTCCGCATCGCACCCGGCATCAAGGGCATGGTCATGCTGGTGTTCGACCTGCCCAGCTTTCCCTATGTGTTCAAGCTCATCAAGGACCGCTTCGCCGCGCCCAAGGAGATCACGCGCGAGCAGGTCAAGGCCAAGTACCGCCTGGTCAAGCAGCACGACCGCGTGGGGCGCATGGCCGACACGCTGGAGTACAGCCTGGTCGCCTTCCCGCGCGAGCGCTTTTCGGATGCGCTGATCGCCGAGATCCTGGAGCATGCGCCCAGCCAGGTCGAGATCAGCGACCGCGACGGCGATGGCCGGCAGGAGGTCATCATCTCCCACCTCTACATAGAGCGGCGCATGGTGCCGCTGAACATGCTGCTGCAGGAGTGCTTCGATGACGGGCTGGACCTGCCGGCACCGCGGCAGCGCCTGGAGAGCGCCGTGATCGAGTACGGCAATGCCATCAAGGACCTGGTCGCGGCCAACATCTTCCCGGGCGACATGCTGTGGAAGAACTTCGGCATCACGCGCGGCGGCAAGGTGGTGTTCTACGACTACGACGAGATCGAATACCTGACCGACTGCAATTTCCGCCAGGTGCCCGCGCCGCGCAACGAGGAGGACGAGCTCAGCGGCGAGGTCTGGTACCCCGTGGGCCCGCGCGATGTGTTCCCGGAAACCTTCGCGCCCTTTCTGCTGGGCAACCCGGCCGTGCGCGAAGTCTTCATGCGCCACCATGCCGACCTGCTCGACCCCGCCTTCTGGCAGGCGCACCAGCAGCGCATCCGCGAAGGCCATGTCCACGATGTCTTCCCCTACGAGCGCAGCCGCTGGCTGGCCTGACCCGTTTTCCCTTTCTTTCACCATCACGACAACCCAGGAGACAAGCATGCAAGACCCCATCGTCATCGTCGGCGCAGCCCGCACCCCCATGGGCGCCTTCCAGGGCGACTTCGCCGACCTCGCGGCCCATGATCTGGGCGGCGCCGCCATCAAGGCGGCCGTGCAGCGCGCGGGCGTGGCGCCCGAGAAAGTGGACGAGGTGCTGTTCGGCAACTGCCTGATGGCGGGCCAGGGCCAGGCGCCCGCCCGCCAGGCCGGCTTCAAGGGCGGCCTGCCGCGCAGCACGGGCGCCGTGACCCTGTCCAAGATGTGCGGCGCCGGCATGGAGGCCACCATCCTGGCGCACGACCAGCTGGTCGCAGGCAGCCGCGATGTGGTGGTCTCGGGCGGCATGGAAAGCATGACCAATGCGCCCTATCTGCTCAAGAAGGGCCGTGGCGGCTATCGCATGGGCCACGACAAGGTCTATGACCACATGATGCTCGACGGCCTGGAAGACGCCTACGAGCCTGGCCGCTCCATGGGCACTTTTGGCGAGGACTGCGCTGCCAAGTACCACTTCACGCGCGAGCAGCAGGACGCCTACGCCATCGAAAGCGTCAAGCGCGCCCAGGCCGCCACGGAAAGCGGCGCCTTCGCTGCCGAGATCACGCCCGTCACCGTCTCCACGCGCAAGGGCGACGTCACGGTCAGCATCGACGAAGGCCCGGCCAAGGCCAAGCTGGACAAGATCGCCAGCCTCAAGCCCGCCTTCAAGAAGGACGGCACGATCACGGCCGCCTCGAGCTCCAGCATCAACGACGGCGCCGCCGCCCTGGTGCTGATGCGCGAGTCCACGGCCAAGGAACTGGGCTGCAAGCCGCTGGCGCGCATCGTTGCCCATGCCACGCATGCCCAGGAGCCCGAATGGTTCACCACGGCCCCCGTGGGCGCCACGCAGAAGGCCCTCAAGAAGGCCGGCTGGACGGCGGCGGACGTGGACCTGTGGGAAGTCAACGAAGCCTTTGCCGTCGTGCCCATGGCCCTGATGGCCGAGCTGGGCGTGCCGCGCGACAAGGTCAACGTCAACGGCGGCGCCTGTGCGCTGGGCCACCCCATCGGCGCCAGCGGTGCGCGCATCCTGGTCACGCTGCTGCACGCCCTGCAGGCGCGTGGCGGCAAGCGCGGCCTGGCGACCTTGTGCATAGGTGGCGGTGAAGGCACCGCAATGGCGATAGAACTCGTCTAAGCTCGGGTCCTTCGGGCGCATCGCCTGCCTGCCTCATCGAGCCCTCCACACCATGATCACCAGCGAAGAACAGTTGCGCAGCCTGTATGCCATGCCGGCCGAGAGGGCCTTGCTCAAGCAGCAGGTGGACCTGGACCGGCACTGCCTGCGCTTCATCGCGCTGTCGCCGCTGTGCATCGTGGCCACGGGGGGCGGGGCGGGCGCGATGATGGATGCCTCGCTGCGCGGCGGCAAGCCGGGCTTCATCAAGGCGCCCGACAACCAGACGCTGCTGATTCCCGATTCGGGCGGCAACAACCGCCTGGACAGCTTCAGCAACCTGATCGCCGATCCGCGCATCGGCCTGCTGTTCATGGTGCCGGGTTTCGACGAGACCCTGCGCGTCAACGGCGTGGCCAAGCTGCGCGACGAGGCCCACTACACGGCGCTGTTCGCCAGCGAAGGCTTCCGGCCCAAGATCGTTCTGGAGATCCAGGTGCAGGAGGCCTATCTGCACTGCGCCAAGGCACTGATGCGCGCCCGGCTCTGGAAGCCCGAGTCCCAGGTGCCGCGCAACGTCATGCCCTCGGTGAACCAGATGGTCCACCAGCAGATCGGCCTGCCTGCGCCCACCGAGACGCAGGAGGCCATGGTCGAGCGCTACGAAAAGCAGATCGCGGGCGAGCAGGGCCGCTGACCGCATTCCATTTGAAAGGTCGAAAGACATGGCAGTCACTCTGGTGTTGGGAGCCTCGCGCGGGCTTGGTTTTGCCTTGGTAGAGGCCTATGCGGCCCAGGGCCGCAGCGTGGTCGCCACGGTGCGCAGCGAGGCCGACCGCGAGCGCGTCGAGGCCACGGGCGCCAAGGTGCTGCTGGTGGATGTGGCCGACCCGGCCAGCGTCAGCGGCCTGGCCTGGCAGCTCGACGGCGAGAAGATCGAGCTGGCGCTGTACGTGGCCGGAGTGTGGGATGCCCACAGCTCGGCCACGCCGCCCACGCGCGAGCAGTTCGACCGCGTCATGCACACCAATGTGCTGGGCGCCATGCAGGTGCTGCCCCAGGTGGCGCCGCTGGTCGAGGCGGCGGGCGGCGTGTTCGGCCTGTTCTCCAGCCAGATGTCGCTGCTGGCCGACGCCGAATCCGACGCCTGGCTCTACCGCGTCAGCAAGGCCGCGCTCAACATGGTCGTGGCCAGCGCCCAGCCGCAATGGCCCGGCGCCACCGTGGTCGCGCTGGACCCGGGCTGGGTGCAGACCGACATGGGTGGCGCGGCCGCCACCTTCACCGTCGAGCAAAGCGTGCAGGGCCTGGTGCGCACGCTGGCCGGCGTCACGCCGGCCGACCGGGGCCGCATGCTGCGGCATGACGGGCAGCGCATCGCCTGGTAGATCCGACGGTAGATCCGGCCAGCGCAAGGGACAACGAACAACGAAACAAGAATCAGGAGACAAGACATGCTGCTCAACGCAGACCAGGAAATGATCCGTGATGCGGTGCGCGACTTCGTGCGCACCGAAATCACGCCCCATGCCGCACGCTGGGACAAGGAACACCACTTTCCCAAGAACGTGCACCAGGGCCTGGCGGCGCTGGGCGCCTACGGCATCTGCGTGCCCGAGGAGTACGGCGGCGCCGGCCTCGGCTACCTGAGCCTGGCCCTGGTGCTGGAGGAAATCGCAGCCGGCGACGGCGGCACCAGCACGGTGATCAGCGTGACCAACTGCCCCGTCAACGCCATCCTCATGCGCTATGGCAGCGAGGCGCAAAAGCAGCAATGGCTGGCTCCGCTGGCGCGCGGCGAGATGCTGGGCGCCTTCTGCCTGACCGAGCCGCATGTGGGCTCGGATGCCTCGGCGCTGCGTACCACGGCCACGCGCGACGGCAGCGACTACGTGATCAACGGCGTCAAGCAGTTCATCACCAGCGGCAAGAACGGCGACGTGGCCATCGTCATCGCCGTCACCGACAAGGCTGCTGGCAAGCGCGGCATGAGCGCCTTCATCGTTCCGACCTCCGCACCCGGCTACCAGGTGCTGCGGCTGGAGGACAAGCTGGGCCAGCACAGTTCGGACACGGCCCAGATCCAGTTCGAGGGCTGCCGCATCCCCGCGGCCAACCTCATCGGCGCCGAGGGCGAGGGCTACAGGATTGCGCTGTCGGCGCTGGAAGGCGGGCGCATCGGCATTGCCGCGCAGAGCGTGGGCATGGCGCGTGCGGCCTTCGATTGCGCGCTGCAGTACTCCAAGGAGCGCGAGAGCTTCGGCCAGCCCATCTTCAACCACCAGGCCGTGGGCTTTCGCCTGGCCGACTGCGCCACGCAGATCGAGGCCGCGCGCCAGCTGATCTGGCATGCGGCCAGCCTGCGCGATGCCGGCCTGCCCTGCCTCAAGGAAGCAGCCATGGCCAAGCTCTTTGCCAGCGAAATGGCCGAGCGCGTGTGCAGCGCCGCCATCCAGACCCTGGGCGGCTATGGCGTGGTCAACGATTTTCCCGTCGAGCGCATCTACCGCGATGTGCGCGTCTGCCAGATCTACGAAGGCACGAGCGACGTGCAGAAAATTCTCATCCAGCGCGCCCTGGCCTGAGGCCAATTCCCCACGCTGCGGGTCGGGCCGGATGGCCCTGACACCCGCAGGGCTTAGCATGGAGCGTCGCCGGGAAGGCGCCCGGGAGAGGCGGGCGGCCGTTCCCGGCAGGTTTGTGACCACCTTCGCAGGAGATCCCGACATGCCCATCGCTTCCGTCAACGGCCAGAACCTGTACTACGAGGACACGGGCGGGAGAGGCCCGGTCCTGGTGTTTTCGCACGGGCTGCTCATGGACCACACCATGTTCGCCCCCCAGGTCCAGGCACTGCAGGGGCGCTTTCGCTGCATCAGCTGGGACGAGCGCGGCCATGGCCAGACGGCAGACCCCGAGCAGTGCGCACCCTTCGACTACTACGACTCGGCCGACGACCTGGCCGCCCTGCTCGAGCACCTGGGCGTGGAGCGCGCGGTGCTGGTCGGCATGTCGCAGGGCGGCTACCTGTCGCTGCGCTGTGCGCTCATCCACCCCGAGATCGTGCGCGCGCTGGTGCTGATCGACACTCAGGCCATGCTGGAAGACCCCGAGCAGATGCCCCACCACGAAGCCCTGCTGCGCGCCTGGATGGAGCATGGCCTCAGCGACGACATGGCGACCACGGTGGAGCGCACCATACTGGGCCAGGGCTGGAGCGGCGCGGCGGCCTGGCGTGCCAAATGGAAGAAGGCCACGCCCATCAACCTGGGGCAGAGCTTTCTGGCGCTGGCCCAGCGCGATGACATCAGCCCACGCCTGCCCGACATCCATGTGCCGGCCCTGGTCATCCATGGCACGGACGACTCCGCCATCACGCCCGACCGTGCACGCGCCATGGCCAAGGCCTTGCCCAGGGCGCAGTGGGTGGAGGTGCCGGGTGCCGGCCATGCGGCCAACCTCACGCATCCGCAGCCCGTGAACCTGGCCATCGAGCGCTTCCTGGATCAGCTCGACTGACAGGGCCTGCCGGGCCGGGGGTCAGACCGGCGGATCGCCGTCGTTCTCGCTGTCGCGGCGGCGCAGGACGACGGTGATGCTGCCGTCGGTCTCCAGCGTGGCGCGCTCCACCTCTCTGAGGTGCAGGCAGCCGCCCGCACGCAGCGCGGCCTCGATATCGTCGCGCGTGATGCGTTCCTCGCGCATCAGATCCTTGTTCAGGTGTCCGTCCCTGATCAGGGCCTTGGCCTTGCCGTCGATGAGCCGCTCCAGCGCGGGAAAGCGGAAGGTCAGCCAGGACAGCAGCAGATGGCACAGGATCAGCGTGGAGGCCGAGACCATGCCGCCGATCAGCGAGTTGTCCCCGGCATTCATGGAGTTCTGCACCGCATTCGACAGGATGAGCAGCAGCACCAGGTCGAACGGCGCGTACTGCCCCGTCTGGCGCCGCCCCGTCAGGCGCAGGAACACCAGCAAGAACAGGTAGACGGCCACGCCGCGCACCACGAACTCCCACCACGGGACCGACATTGAAAACATGGGCTCTCCTTACAGGCCCGAGGGCCCGCGGTCAGTATCATGGCCCGCCTGTCCTCCATCAAGAACCCGGTCGCAGCAAGGCGGCCGTGACTGACATGCATTCCTGCTCCCGCGCCGTCCCCCCCCAAGTTCCGAAAGTTCCGCAAGTTCCGCAGGGCCAGCCGCTATGAGCGCTGCCGCCACCTCCCCGGCCTGTCCCTGCGGCCAGCACGATGCCAAGGGCCGTCCCCTGGCCTTCGATGCCTGCTGCGGCCGTTACCTGGACCATTTCGACGACTGCCCTGCGCCCGACGCCCAGGCGTTGATGCGCTCGCGCTACAGCGCCTTCGTGCGCGAGGACGCCGCCTATCTGCTGGCCACCTGGCACGCCAGCCAGCGGCCCGCCACGCTGGACTTCGAGCCTTCGGCACGCTGGCTGGGGCTGGCCGTCAAGGACTTCCGAAGCACCGGCGATGACCGCGCCGAGGTGGAGTTCGTCGCGCGCTACCGCGTGGGCGGCCGCGCCGTGCGCCTGCATGAGCGCAGCCGTTTCGTGCGCGAAGCCGGGCGTTGGCTCTACGTGGATGGCGACCAGTTCTGAACACGGCGGCGGCCCTGCGGAGCCGCTGTGGAAACTGCAGCAGCGCCAGCGGCTGCTGCTGTCCATCGCATCGCGGGGCTCGTCCGAGGCGGCGGCCCTCATCATCCCCGGCATCGTGGTCTGGCTGCAGCGGCACGAAACGGGCGCCTTCCAGGTGCCGCTGCTGCTGTGGTGGCTGGGCATGGCGCTCATGGCCTGCGTCTTTGTCGGTTTGCGGCGCCAGTTGCGCCGGGACCTGGGAGCTGCCGTGCCATCGGCCGAGTTGCCAGCGCGGCTGCAGCGCTGGGAACGCGTGATGGGCCGCATGGCCCTGCTCAACGCCGGTTCCTGGGCGCTGGCGATACCGCTGACCCACGGCAGCGGCCATGAGTTCCGGCTTTTCATCTACCTGGTGCTGTGCGGCGTCGTGGCCTCGGCCGCCACCTTCCTGGCGCCGGCCTCTGCCGTATTCAAGCGCTTCTTCGGCGTGCTGTACGGCGCCATGCTGCTGGCCGTTGTCTGGTACTTCCCGAACAGGGGCCTGTACCTGCTGCCGCTGCTCATGCTGTATGGCGCCACCATCGCGCGCCATGCCTGGGGGGCGCGCCAGCTCATGCTGCAGCAATGGGCGCAGGAGCGTGACCGCCAGCTGCTGGCCGAGCGCTACCTGGCGGCCAAGGAGCAGGCCGAACAGGCGCTGGAGGCCAAGAGCCGCTTCCTCTCGGCCGCCAGCCATGACCTGCGCCAGCCGCTGCACGCGCTGGGCCTGCTGGTGGAAACCGCCCGCCAGCGCAATGCCGACGGCGCACTGGCAGGCGTGCTTGACGATGCCCAGGCCTGCGCCCAGTCGCTGGGCACCATGTGCAACGACCTGCTGGACCTGTCGCGGCTGGAGAACGGCACCTGGGAGCTGCGCGCCCAGGTGATGGACCTGCGCATTCTGCTGGGCGATGCCACGCGCCTGTTCGCGGCCGAGGCACGCCAGCGCGGGCTGGTGCTGCGCTGGCGCGTGGCGCGCGGCATGGACAGCCTGGTGCGTGCCGACGAGGCCCTGCTGCGCCAGATGGTGTTCAACCTGCTGCACAACGCCCTGCGCTACACCCAGCGCGGCGGCGTGCTGCTGGCCGCCCGCGTGCACGGCGGGGGCTGGCGCATCGAGGTCTGGGACACGGGCCTGGGCATTGCGGCTGAAGACCGGCCCCATGTCTTCGCACCGCACTTTCGCGCGCGCTCAGGCCAGGCGGCCCGGCGCGCGGCCCAGCCTGCGGCCGACCACCTGCCCGGCGTGAGCAGCCAGGGCCTGGGCCTGGCCGTGGTGGCCGCAGCGGCGCGCCGCATGGGCGTGGAGCACGGCCTGCTGTCCACGCCGGGGCGGGGTTCCTGCTTCTGGCTGCAACTGCCGTCCAGCCTGAATGTGCAGGCGGCCTTGCCGCAGTCCGAGGGACCGTCCGAAGGATCGCAGGCGCAGGCCCGGTCGCCCCTGCTCCAGGGCCGGTGCTGGGTGGTCGATGACGATGCGCAGGTGGCGCGGGCCCTGGCCGGCCTGCTGCGCGATTGGGGGCTGCAGGTGGATGTGGCCGCCACGGGCCGCGAGGTGGCCGGCTGGCTGGCGGCGGGGCAGCATCCCGATTTCGTGCTGTGCGACCACCATCTGGCCCGGGGCGAGAACGGCTTTGCGCTGCTGCAGAACGTGCTGGCGCAAGCGCCGCAGGCGGCGGGCGCCCTGCTCAGCGGCGAGCCGTCGCCGGCGCTGGAGCAGGAGGCGCAGGAACTGGGCTATCTGCTGCTGCGCAAGCCCGTGGACCCGCTGGCGCTGCTGGCCCTGCTTCAGCGCAGACTGGCCGTGGCCGGCGCCTGAACCGTATCGGTCGGCGGGACGGAAGGCGGCAGCTCCAGCGCAATGCCCTGCATGCGCGTGATGGCGTCGATGCGGCTGTGCACGCCCAGGCGCTGCAGGGCGCCGGCCACATGCTCCTTGACCGTGTGCGGCGATAGGTGCAGCAACTGGGCAATGCTGGGATTGGGCAGGCCGCGCAGCACCAGATCCAGCACCTGGGCCTGGCGCGGGGTGAGGCCCAGCTCGGCCGCCGTCATGCGGATGGCATGGGCGCCGCCGGGTGACTGCGGCGCCAGCGGGGCGGCGGGGAACCAGGTCTCGCCGCGCAGCAGGGCCGCCACGGCCTGCTGCAGCACCTGCGGCGGCTGGGACTTGAGCACAAAGCCATGGGCCCCCGCCGCGCGTGCCTTCAGGGCAATCGCGCCATGCGTGTCGCCGCTGGTCATGAGCACGCGGCAGGCGGGCGCCAGCGTGCGGATTTCGCGCACCACGTCCGTGCCCGCGCTGGCACCCAGCCAGAAATCCACGATGGCCAGATGCGGCGATCCCCTGCCGGCCATGCACTGCAGGCCTTCGCCCGCATCGGCCACGGCATGGACTTCGGACAGGCCGAATTGTTTCAGGAACTCGGACACGCCCATGGCAGTCAGCGGGTGGTCGTCGATCACCAGGGCATAGCGGCCCGATTGGAGACAGGAGGAATCGGTCAGGAGGCGATGGCTGTACATGGTCCGCGCGAAGGCATGTCGAAAGGGCTGGAGCGCCAGGGCGCGCCCGGATACACCTTGCGCACATCGTAACGATTACCCCCCGGCCGGGGGGTGACCGGATGTCGGCCAACTCCCCAAAATCGCCGCCGATGCCCTGAGATTCCGCATGGAACGGGCATGTATTCAACGAGAAGGGGAGATAGTCATGAAGATGGTACAGCTCACGCGCCGCAGTGCGGCATTGATGCTTCTGGGAACCCTGGCCGCCTGTGGCGGCGGCGGTGGTGGTGGTGGATTGGGAGAACCGGGCGGCGGAGATCCCGGCAATGGCGGAAATCCTGGCAACCCCGGCACGCCCGGCAACCCTGGCGGCGGCACGACGACCCCGGTGACCGGCCAGTACCGCATGGAGACGGCTGCCGAAAACTTCGACGCGGCCCTGTCCGCCATGAACACGCTGGGGGCGCAAGGCTATGCCTTCACCTACAGCCTGGCCTCGGGCGGCACGACCTTCCCCGTTCCCATCGGTGACTTCTACGTTACCGACACGGCCCACACCGGCACGCGCCTGGACTACCGCATGGTGGCCGACGTGGCGGGCGTCTCGGCCCTGGTGGCCCAGCTCAATGCGCAGGGTGCGCAGGGCTACCTGTACAAGTCGGGCATGGCGTTCCCCGGCAGCACGCAGGACCTGCGCAACCTCTATGTGCGCAGCAGCAGCGCCGCCGCCACCTACAGCTACGAGACGCGCCCCGCCGTGGGTGCGCTGGACACGTCCGGCTTCACGCAGCAACTGGCCGAGATGAGCGGCCGGGGTTTCCGCTACATGGGCCCGCTGATCTCGGGCGACGAGATGTTCAACCTCTACGTCAAGGACTCCAAGGCACCGGCCTTCGAGTACGCGGTCTTCGCCCTGGCCGCGCCCTTCGGCATGGCCAACGGCACGGCGCTGAAGCAGCGCCTGGACGAGATGGGGGCCAAGGGCTACCTGCTGCGCGGCGCCCTGGTGCTGCGCGGCAATACCGAAGGCGTGCAGCTGTACGAAAAGAGCGGCGACCAGCAGGGCGCCATCGAGTACCGCCTCGAATCCGTGTCCAACAACGCCAGCCTCGCGCAGCGCCTGGAGCAGTTCAACCGCAACGCGGCCGAAGGCTTTTTCGCCTTCGGCGATGTGGTCACCGACGATGGCCAGTTCCATTCCATCTCGGTGCGCAACGTCCGCCGCATGGTGCATCCGCTGGCCGGTGCCTCCTTCCCCTGAGCAGGGCACAGGCATGCGCGGCCGGCGCATAATCCGGCCATTTTCCGCAGCAAGGGCGCCCAGGGCGCCCTTGCTCAGTTTGTTTCGAGAATCCATTCATGACTGCTTTCGAGGCCGTGCTCTTCGACTGTGACGGCGTGCTCGTCGACAGTGAATCCATCACCAACCGCGTGCTGTGCACCATGCTCAATGAATCGGGCTGGCCCATCAGCACCGAGGAATGCCTGCGCGAATTCATCGGCAAGACCGTGCGCAGCCAGGCCGCGCTGATCGAGGCGCGCACCGGCAAGCCGCTGACCGACGCATGGATGGCCGCTTTCTACGAGCGCCGCAACGCCGCGCTGCGCGCCGAGCTGGTGGCCATTGACGGCGCGCTGTCCGCCGTCAGCGAATCCCATGCGCTGTGCGCTGGCCGCATCGCCTGCGCCTCGGGCGCGGACCGCGCCAAGGTGGAGATGCAACTGGCCCAGGTCGGCATGGCCCCGTATTTCGAGGGCCGCGTCTTCAGCGGCCATGAGCTGCCGCGCAGCAAGCCCTTTCCCGATGTGTACCTGGCCGCAGCGGCGGCCCTGGGCGTGGCGCCTGCCAACTGCCTGGTCATCGAGGATACGGTGACGGGCGTCACCGCAGGCGTGGCCGCAGGCGCCACGGTCTGGGGCTACTTCCCGGCCGACCAGGGCCACGCATCGGCCGAGCAACTGCTCGAAGCCGGCGCCAGCTGCGTGTTCGGCGACATGGGCGAACTGCCCGCCATGCTGCGGGCCATTCTCCCGTCACGGGCCTGAGCCCCGGTCCCGCCTTCAGTCCCGCAACCGGGGCGAAGGCCGGGCCTCCACGCCCTGGGCCTGCGCGGCCTGCTGCTCGGCCAGCAATGCGCGCTGGAAGGCGGGCCGCTGCTGCAGGCGCGTCCAGTAGGCCTGGGTGGCCGGTCCCCACTGGGCTTCCATCTCCAGGTGGGCCGACAGCATCAGCGCATAGCCCACGGCCACGTCGGCAGCGGTGAAGCGGCCTGCCGTGAGCCAGTCGCGCTGTTGCACGTCCTGCTCCACGGCGCGCAGCCGCGCGAGGAACCAGCGCTGGTAGTCCTGGGCCACCTGGGGCTGGCGCCGCTCTGCCGGCTCGAAGTGCGCATAGCGCAGCACCAGGGTCTGCGGGAAGGTCAGCGTGGCATCGCTCATGTGCAGCCAGTTGAGGTAGGCCGCGAAGTCCGCCTCCTGCGGCTGCACGGACAGGCCGGCCCCGGGGTGCAGGGCGGCCAGGTATTCGCAGATGGCGGCCGACTCGGTCAGCCTGGCCTCGCCGTGGCGCAGCAGCGGCACCGTGCCCAGCGGGTTGAGTTCAAGGTAGCTGCGCTGCCGCACGCGCGGCGGAAACGGCAGCATGTGCAGCGTGTAGGGCAGCTGCAGCTCTTCGAGCATCCACAGCGCGCGGAAGGAGCGCGCGCTGACGCAGTGGTGGAGGTGGTGCATGTGCAAAGCCTAGGCTAGATGCGCGGACGGCGGCTGTCGCGCAGGATGCAAATCGCGCCAGGATGCACGCGGCCCTCATTCGGGCCGGGCTCGCGCGCTCTTGCGGAACTCGGAAGGCGACAGCCCCGTCCACAGCCGGAAGGCGCGGATGAAGCTCTTGTCGTTGAGAAACCCGCAGGACTGGGCGATGCGCTTGATGGGCCGGCTGGTGCGCAGCAGCAGGCCGATGGCGCGCTCGCGCCGCACCTCGTCCTTGAGGGCCTGCAGCGAGGCGCCTTCTTCCTTGAGCTGGCGGTGCAGGCTGCGCTGGGACAGGTGCAGCTGGCGCGCCAGCGTATCGGCCGTCTGCAGGCATTCGGCGTCGGCCGCCAGCAGCTGGCGCACGCGCTGCATCAGCTGGCGCTCGCGCCGGTAGGGGCGCACCTGCAGCGGCAGGGCGCGCTGCAGCATGCGCTGCAGCGCAGGCTCGTCGCGCGACAGCGGCATATCCAGAAAACGCGCGTCGAACTCGAGGCAGGCCCGGGCCGCGCCAAACTCCACCTCGCCCGGCGGGAACAGCAGCGCATACACGCCCGCATGCGGCGGGGGATCGAAGGGAAAGCAGGCGCGCCGCAGCGGCAGCGGCTCATCGATGAACCAGCTGGCAAGGCCGTGGATATTGCGCAGCACCGACAGCAGGCAGAACTCGCGCATGGCGCCCAGCGTGGACAGCTCCTCGATGGCCAGCGTGGCAACGCCGTCTTCCTGCGTCAGCGTGAGGCGGATGTCGTCGGCCAGCAGGCCATGGTGGCGGCACCAGCGCGCCAGCGCCAGGCCCAGCTGCTCGCTGCCCATGCTGGCGCGTGCCAGCATGCCGTAGCTGCCCCAGGGCAGGCGGCGCGAGAACCAGCCCAGGGCCTCGTCGTCGAGCTCGCGCATGGCGGCATCGGACAGTGCCTCCATCTGCAGCGCCGTGATGCACTCGTTGCGCTCTTTGACGGAGTCTGGCGCGATTTGTGCCTTCTCCAGGGCGGACAGGGCGCTGATGCCCCGGCGTTCGTAGGCCAGCATAATGGCCTGCACAAAGGCCATGGGCGTGACTGCAGGGTGTGCAGAGGCCATGGTGGCGGCCGCCTGGGGCAGGGGGGTCTTGACCAGCGAGGGGGTGAACATGCTGGCAATTATTGCAACCTTCGTGGCCTGTTCTGCTCGGGGTTGGCCCTTATGCTGCCACGCAATAGCTGCCGTGACGGGGCAGGCCACTGCATTTGCCCGTCCCAGGCGCCGCCGACGACACAGGAGACAACGCATGCCCGCCCAGAACGCCCCGCTCGCTTCCAGCCATGCCCAAGGCCGCACCGATGTGCCGCTGATCGAGCAGACCATCGGCGATTTCTTTGCCGACATGGCGGCCCGCCAACCCGGGCGCGATGCCCTGGTCAGCCGCCACCAGGGCCTGCGCTACAGCTATGCCGGCCTGCACACCGAGGCGCGCCGCCTGGCCAGCGCGCTGCTGGGCCTGGGGCTGGACAAGGGCGACCGCATCGGCATCTGGTCGCACAACAACGCCGAATGGGTGCTGATGCAGTTGGCCACGGCCCAGGTCGGCCTGGTGCTGGTCAACATCAATCCGGCCTACCGCACCTCCGAGGTGGAGTACGCGCTCAACAAGGTCGGCTGCAAGGCCCTGGTGACCATGGCGCAGTTCAAGACCAGCGACTACCTGGGCATGCTGCGCGAACTGGCCCCCGAGCTGGCCACGGCCGAGCCCGGCCGCCTGCATTGCGCGCGCCTGCCCCAGCTGCGCAGCGTGGTCTGGATCGACGTCGCAGGGCAGGGCGAAGAGCAGCCCGGCATGCTGCGCTTTTCCAGCCTGCTGGCGCGCGGCGATGCGCAGGATGCGCGCATCGACGCCGTGGCCGCCACGCTCAAGAACACCGACCCCATCAACATCCAGTTCACCAGCGGCACGACGGGCTTTCCCAAGGGCGCCACGCTGACCCACCGCAACATCCTGAACAACGGCTTTTTCATCGGCGAGTGCATGCGGCTGACGCCCGAGGACCGGCTGTGCATTCCCGTGCCGCTGTACCACTGCTTCGGCATGGTGCTGGGCAACCTGGCCTGCTTCACGCATGGCTCGGCCATCGTCTACCCGAATGACGGATTCGATCCGCTGCTGGTGCTGGAGACCGTGCAGGCCGAGCGCTGCACGGGCCTGCACGGCGTGCCCACGATGTTCATCGCCGAGCTGGACCACCCGCGCTTCAAGGAGTTCGACCTGAGCACGCTGCGCACCGGCATCATGGCCGGCTCGCCCTGCCCCATCGAGGTGATGAAGCGCGTGGTCAGCGACATGCACCTGTCCGAGATCACCATCGCCTACGGCATGACCGAGACCAGCCCCGTCAGCTGCCAGAGCGATGCCGACACGCCGCTGGAGCGCCGCGTGTCCACCGTGGGCAAGGTGCAGCCGCACCTGGAGGTGAAGATCGTCGACCCGGCCACGGGCGAGGTGGTGGCGCCCGGCGCCTCGGGCGAGCTGTGCACGCGCGGCTACTCGGTCATGCACGGCTACTGGGGGGACGAGGCCCGCACGCGCGAGGCCATCGACGACGAGGCCTGGATGCACACGGGCGACCTGGCCACCATGGACGAACAGGGCTATGTGAACATCGTCGGCCGCATCAAGGACATGGTGATCCGCGGCGGCGAGAACATCTACCCGCGCGAGATCGAGGAATTCCTCTACCGCCACCCGCAGGTGCAGGACGTGCAGGTGGTCGGCGTGCCCGACGTGCGCTATGGCGAGGAGCTGTGCGCCTGGATCATCGTCAAGCCCGGCCAGACGCTGACCGAGGACAGCGTGCGCGACTTCTGCAAGGGCCAGATCGCCCACTACAAGGTGCCGCGCTACATCCGCTTCGTCGAGGCCTTCCCGATGACGGTGACCGGCAAGATCCAGAAGTTCAAGATCCGCGACGAGATGATCGCCATGCTGGATCTGCGCCCGGCCAGGACCGCCTGAAGGCTGCTTTCATGCGCTGCCGCCAGCTGTCCACCGCGTGCCGCCTAGGGCGTGCCGCCCTCGGGCGCGGCCCCGGCCGAGGCTGCAGCGCGGCGCGCCACGACCAGGCGCTTGCGCAGCGAGACCTCCTGCATGTCCAGCTCGCTGACCAGGCGGCGCAGCGACTCGTCGTTGATGCGGTGGGCCTGGCGCTCGGCGTAGAGCGCGTCGCGCTCCTGGTGGATGCAGCGCAGCCGCAGCTCGATCTCCAGCAGGTAGCGCAGCTTGCGCTGGCGCACGACTTCGGGCGCCTCGCGCTGGATCTCGATGCTGGAGGCCGTGCCGCTGCCGTCGTCCAGCAGCTGGACGCGGTTGCGGTACTCCTGCGTCAGGTGGCCCATGACCTCCTGGTGCATGGCCACCCATTCGGGCGTATGGCCCTGGATCTCTTCCTCGCTGAGCGTCAGCCCGCCAATGGCGGACTGGCAGGCGGCCACGCGCGCCAGGCGTTCCTCGCGCACCGTGGGCGATTCGCCGGGCTGGGGCATGCGGCGCAGGATCAGCGGCAGTGCGATGCTGCCCAGCACCAGGGTGAACAAGATGGTGCCCGTGGCCAGGAAGACCAGCATCTCGCGGCCCGGAAAGGGCTGGCCGTTGTTCAGCAGCATGGGCACGGACAACGCGCCGGCCAGCGTCACGGCGCCGCGTATGCCGGCCATGGTGGTGGCCAGGTTCAGCAGGTGCGAAGGGCGCTCGGCCATCTTGCCCTGGAAGTGGGCGCGTGCCAGGCTGCGCTGCACGCCCAGGGTCAGCCAGATCCAGCGCATCAGCAGCAGTGCGCTGGAGATGATCACCACATAGCCCACCAGCACCCACCATTCGCTGCCCGCATCGTGCAGGGTCACGCCGATGATGGAGGGCAGCTGCAGGCCCAGCAGCAGGAAGATGGCGCCGTTGAAGGAGGCCTCGACCATGCTCCAGGTGCCCTCGGTCTGCAGCCGCTCGCTGATGTAGCTGCTGCGCTCCAGGTCGGCGAAGTTGGTGGCAATGCCTGCGGCCACGGCCGACAGGATGCCCGACACGCCGATCTTTTCGCCCACGATGTAGGCGGCGAAGGGCAGCAGGATCAGCAGCAGCACCATCTGCGTGGCAGCCACGTCGCCCAGGCGGCGCGTGATGGTGCTGCGCGCATAGGAAAAGCCCCAGCCGATCAGCGTGCCCACGCCCAGGCCGCCCAGGGCCATCCACATGAATTCCTTGGCCACTTCGGTCCACGAGAACAGGCCGGTCAGCGTGGCGGCAATGGCGAACTTCAGCGCCACCAGGCCCGAGGCATCGTTGAGCAGGGACTCTCCTTCGAGGATGTGCATGGTCTTCTCGGGCATGCCCAGGTTGCGCGTGATGGCCGAGACGGCCACGGCATCGGTGGGCGAGACCACGGCGGCCAGCGCGAAGGCCACGGTCAGCGGCATGCCGGGCACCAGCCAGTGGATCAGCCAGCCCAGCCCCACTACCGTGAACAGCACCAGGCCCAGCGCCAGGCGCAGGATGGGGCGGTACAGCGAGAAGAACTCGCGCTTGGGGATGCGCCAGCCGTCGGCAAACAGCAGCGGCGGAATGAACAGCAGCAGGAACAGCTCGGGATCGAAGGCGATGTGCAGGCCCTTTTGTGGCCAGGCGATCAGCGCTCCCAGGGCGATCTGTATCAGCGGCAGCGGGATGGCGCGCACATAGCGCGCGGCAATGCCGGTCAGTGCCCCCAGCAGCAAAACGAGCAAGACGATTTCAACGGTGTGCATACGGCATTTTCCCCAGCCCGGGCCGCCGTTCTTTGCAGCACATTCGAAAAAACCAAGCGCCCGCATCGGGCAAACACAAGAAGAGGCCACACATGAGCATTCTGGGCACCCAACTCAATCCGCGTTCGGCGGACTTCCTGGCCAATGCCGCCGCCATGCGCGCCGTGGTCGAAGACCTGCAGGCCCAGGTGGCCAAGGTCGCCGAGGGCGGCGGCGAGGCCGCGCGCGCCAAGCACGTGGCGCGCGGCAAGCTGCTGCCGCGCGATCGCGTGGCCATGCTGCTGGATCCGGGCACGCCCTTCCTGGAGATCGCGCCGCTGGCCGCGCTCAACATGTACCGCAACGACGCGCCCGGCGCGGGCCTGATCGCCGGCATCGGCCGCGTCAGCGGCGTGGACTGCATGATCGTGTGCAACGACGCCACGGTGAAGGGCGGCACCTACTACCCGATGACGGTGAAGAAGCACCTGCGCGCCCAGGAGATCGCCGCGCAGAACCGGCTGCCCTGCATCTACCTGGTGGACTCGGGTGGCGCCAACCTGCCCAACCAGGACGATGTGTTTCCCGACCGCGAGCACTTCGGCCGCATCTTCTTCAACCAGGCCAACATGAGCGCCGAGGGCATTGCCCAGATCGCCGTGGTCATGGGCTCGTGCACGGCCGGCGGCGCCTATGTGCCGGCCATGAGCGACGAGTCCATCATCGTCAAGAACCAGGGCACCATCTTCCTGGGCGGCCCGCCGCTGGTGAAGGCCGCCACGGGCGAGGTGGTCAGCGCCGAGGACCTGGGCGGCGGCGACGTGCACACGCGCCTGTCGGGCGTGGCCGACCACCTGGCCCACAACGACACCCATGCGCTGGCGCTGGCGCGCCAGTCCGTGGCCAACCTCAACCATGGCAAGCAGCCGGCGGCCGGCGACCTGCCGCCCGAGGCGCCGCTGTTCGACGGCGGCGAGCTGTACGGCGTGATCCCCGTGGACACGCGCAAGCCCTTCGACGTGCGCGAGATCATCGCCCGCGTGGTGGACGGCAGCCGCTTCGACGAGTTCAAGGCGCGCTTCGGCGCCACCCTGGTCTGCGGCTTTGCGCGCATCGAGGGCATGCAGGTGGGCATCATCGCCAACAACGGCATCCTGTTCAGCGAATCGGCCGTCAAGGGCGCGCACTTCATCGAGCTGTGCTGCCAGCGCAAGATCCCGCTGGTCTTCCTGCAGAACATCACGGGCTTCATGGTGGGCCGCAAGTACGAGAACGAGGGCATTGCCCGCCACGGCGCCAAGCTGGTCACGGCCGTGGCCACGGCGGCTGTGCCGAAGTTCACCATCATCATCGGCGGCTCCTTCGGCGCGGGCAACTACGGCATGTGCGGCCGCGCCTACTCGCCGCGCTTCCTGTGGATGTGGCCCAACGCGCGCATCTCGGTCATGGGCGGCGAGCAGGCGGCCAGCGTGCTGGCCACCGTCAAGCGCGACGGCATCGAGGCCAAGGGCGGCCAGTGGACGGCCGAGGAGGAAGAGGCCTTCAAGGCCCCCATCCGCCAGCAGTACGAGGATCAGGGCCACCCCTATTACGCGACGGCGCGCCTGTGGGACGATGGCGTCATCGACCCCGCCGACACGCGCCGCGTGCTGGCGCTGGGCCTGGCGGCCACGCGCAACGCGCCCATAGCGGACACGCGCTTCGGCGTGTTCCGCATGTGACGGCGGCCCCTCTTTCCTTGCAGCGAGGTACTCCATGAAAACCACCGCACTGACCCTCGAATTCCAGGGCCCCCTGGCCACCATCACGCTGACCCAGCCCGAAGTGCGCAACGCCTTCAGCGACGAGGTCATCGCCGACATCACCCACGCCTTCCACACCGTGGCCAAGCGCAGCGACGTGCGCGCCGTGGTGCTGGCCGCCGAGGGCCCGGCCTTTTGCGCAGGCGCCAACCTCAACTGGATGCGCCGCATGGCCGACTACTCGCGCGACGAGAACCGCGAGGATGCCGGCCTGCTGGCCGAGATGCTGCGCGTGATCTACGAATGCCCGCAGCCCACCATCGCGCGCGTGCAGGGCGATGTCTATGCGGGCGGCATGGGCCTGGTCGCTGCCTGCGACATGGCCGTGGCCGCCGAGGGCGCGGGCTTTTGCCTGTCCGAGGTGAAGATCGGCCTGATCCCCGCCACCATCAGCCCCTACGTGATCCGTGCCATGGGCGCGCGCGCCGCCCACCGCTACTTCCTGACCGGCGAACGCTTCGACGCGGCCGAGGCGCTGCGCATCGGCTTCGTGCACCGCGTGGTGGCGGCAGACGAGCTGGACAATGCCGTGGACGGCCTGCTCAAGCACCTGGTCAGCGCCGGCCCCGAGGCCGCCCGCGCCTGCAAGCGCCTGGTGATCGAGGTGGCCGAGCGCGAGATCAACGAACAGCTGATCGCCGCCACCGTCGAAGGCATTGCCGACATCCGCGCCAGCGCCGAAGGCAAGGAGGGCGTGCAGGCCTTCCTGCAAAAGCGCAAGCCGGCCTGGCTGGCCTGATACGCGCAGGCTGCCCTCCACCGAGCCAACGCCATGAGCACCCTGACCGACTCCCTCGTCCAGTGGCTGCAGTCCGTGGGCCTGTACCCGGGCCCGGCCGTGCACCACACGGTCAGCGAGGCGGCCGGCGAAGTGGCCGAGCGCGTGGGCCAGGCCGCCAGCGGCATGGACATGGCCGGTCTGCTGGCGTTGGCGGCGGCGCTGGGCTGGGCCAGCGGCTTTCGGCTCTACGCCGTGGTCTTCGTGACCGGGCTGCTGGGCGCGCTGGGCTGGGTGGCGCTGCCGGGCGGGCTGCATGTGCTGGAGCATCCGGCCCTGCTGTTCGCCAGCGGCGCGCTGCTGTTCGTGGAGTTCTTCGCCGACAAGATCCCCGGCGTGGACTCGGTCTGGGACCTGCTGCAAAGCGTGATCCGCATCCCGGCGGGCGCGGCGCTGGCGGCCGGCGTCTTCGGCGCCGACAGCGCGACCATGGCCACCATGGCGGCCCTGATGGGCGGCTCGCTGGCCCTGTCCAGCCAGGTGGCCAAGAGCACGGCGCGCGCGGCCATCAACACCTCGCCCGAGCCGTTTTCCAACGTGGGCGCGAGCCTGGTGGAGGACGGTGCCTCGGTGGGCGCGATCTGGCTGGCGCTCTCGCATCCGCTGGCCTTCGGCGTCGTGCTGCTGGTCGTGGTCATCGCGCTGTGGCTGCTGACCTGGGCACTGTGGCGCTTTCTCAAGGCCGTGGTGCAGCGCCTGCGCTCGCTGTTGGGCGGGTCTCCCGCGATGAATCAAAAACCATAGCCGCCGGTCGCCGAATGACCGGGGCTGCAGAGAAAACACTGGAGATAACGCATGTTCAAGAAGATCCTGATCGCCAACCGCGGTGAAATCGCCTGCCGCGTCGCGGCTTCCGCCCGCCGCATGGGCGTGCGCACCGTGGCCGTGTACTCGGACGCCGATGCCCGCGCCAAGCATGTGCAGGCCTGCGACGAGGCCGTGCACATCGGCGGCAGCGCCCCCAAGGACAGCTATCTGCGCTGGGAGCGCATCCTGGAGGCCGCCAAGGCCACGGGAGCCCAGGCCATCCACCCCGGCTACGGCTTTCTCAGCGAGAACGAGGAGTTCGCCCAGGCCTGCGCCGATGCCGGCCTGGTCTTCATCGGCCCGCCGCCCTCGGCCATTCGCGCCATGGGCCTGAAGGCGGCCTCCAAGCAACTCATGGAAAAGGCCGGCGTGCCCCTGGTGCCCGGCTACCACGGGGCCGACCAGGACCCGCAGCTGCTGCAGCGCGAGGCCGACCGCATCGGCTACCCGGTGCTGATCAAGGCCAGTGCCGGCGGCGGCGGCAAGGGCATGCGCCTGGTCGAGCGCAGCGAGGACTTTGCCGCAGCCCTGGCCAGCTGCCAGCGCGAGGCCATCAACAGCTTCGGCGACGACGCCGTGCTGGTCGAGAAATACGTGCTGCGCCCGCGCCACATCGAGATCCAGGTCTTTGGCGACACCCAGGGCAACTGCGTCTACCTGTTCGAGCGCGACTGCTCGGTGCAGCGCCGCCACCAGAAGGTGCTGGAGGAGTCCCCAGCGCCCGGCATGACGCCTGCGCTGCGCCAGAAGATGGGCGAGGCCGCCGTGGCCGCCGCCCAGGCCGTGAACTACGTGGGCGCGGGCACGGTGGAATTCATCGTCGAGCAGCCCGGCGGCTACGACCAGCCCGAGGCCATGAAGTTCTACTTCATGGAGATGAACACCCGCCTGCAGGTCGAGCACCCGGTGACCGAGGCCATCACGGGCGAGGACCTGGTGGACTGGCAGCTGCGCGTGGCCAGCGGCCTGCCCCTGCCCAAGCGCCAGGACGAGCTGCGCATCACCGGCCACGCCATCGAGGCGCGCATCTGCGCAGAAAACCCCGACAACGGCTTCCTGCCCGCCACCGGCACCCTGCATGTCTACCGCAAGCCCGACTGCGCCAGCTTCCGTGTCGGCGACGTGCGCGTGGACGACGGCGTGCGCGAGGGCGATGCCATCAGCCCCTTCTACGACTCCATGATCGCCAAGCTCATCGTGCATGGCGACACGCGCGAACAGGCGCTGGCGCGGCTTGATGCCGCCCTGGCCGAGACACGCATCGTGGGCCTGGCCACCAATGTGCAGTTCCTGCGCCAGGTTATCGCCAGCGATGCCTTTGCAACCGCCAAATTGGACACGGCGCTGATCGAGCGCGAGAAGCAGCATCTGTTCCACCAGCAGCGCCTGCCGCAGGCCCAGGCCGTGGCCGCCGCCGTGGCCCAGGTGCTGCAGGCCGAGCGCGCGCAGGAAACCGCCGACCCCTTCAGCCGCCGCGACGGCTGGCGCTCGCACGGCGTGGCCGAGCGGCGCTGGGACTTCCGCCAGGGCGAGGCCGCGGTGCCCGCGCGCCTGCGCTACCTGCATGACGGCGCGCTGCAACTGGCCGTGGGCGAGGGCGAGTCCCTCGCCGAGGGCCTGCTGTCCTGGCAACAGGCCGGGGACGGCGCCTTCGACGTGCAATTCGCGGGCCAGCGCCTGCGCGCCCAGGTCCATGTGCTGGGCGAGCAATGCCATGTGTTCGCCCCCCAGGGCGCAGCCGTGCTGGGCCTGGCCGATCCGCTGGCCCATGCGGGCGAGGTGCAGTCCGAAGGCGGCCGCCTGACGGCGCCCATGCCGGGCAAGGTGGTCTCCTTTGCCGTCAAGGCCGGCGACAAGGTCAGCAAGGGCCAGCCGCTGGCCGTGATGGAGGCCATGAAGATGGAGCACACCATCGCCGCGCCCGGCGACGGCGTGGTGGCCGAGCTGCTGTATGCGCCCGGCGACCAGGTGACCGAAGGCTCCGAGCTGCTGCGCCTGGAAAGCTGAGCCCGCAGGCAAGACAGTTTTGCGCAAAAGTCGCGCGTGGGCGTCGCCAGGCCGTTAGGCTTGGCCACCTATGCGAGTGACTTTCTGCTGCGAAGACACCAGGCCCGACGCCTGGCTGCAAGGACTGCGCGCGGCCCTGCCGGGCGCCGAGGTGGACATCTGGTCGCCGGGCGCGCCGCAGGCCGACTACGCCCTGGTCTGGGCGCCGCCCCAGCGCTTCATCGACGAGCAGCCGGGACTCAAGGCCCTGTTCAACATCGGCGCCGGCGTCGATGCGCTGCTGCCGCTGCGCCTGCCGGCCGGGTTGCCCGTCTACCGCCTGGAGGACGCCGGCATGGCCGTGCAGATGGCCGAATATGTCTGCCAGGCCGTGATCCGCTTCTTCCGGGGCCTGGACGGCTACGAGGCCGACATGGCCGCCGGCCTGTGGCAGCACCGGCCCAATCCCCGGCGCGTGGACTTCCCCGTGGGCGTCATGGGACTGGGCCGCATGGGCGAGCGCGTGGCGCGCGCGCTGACGGTGTTCGATTTCCCCGTCAACGGCTGGAGCCGTACGCCGCATGCCATCGACGGCGTGCGGGGCTTCTGCGGTCCGCAGGACTTCGACGCCTTTCTGCGCGCCACCCGCATCCTTGTCAACCTGCTGCCGCTGACCCCCGAGACCGACAGCATCATCGACGCGCGCAGCCTGGCCCTGCTGCAGCCGGGCGCCTATGTCATCAACGTGGGACGCGGCGGCCATGTGGCGGACGAGGACCTCATCGCCGCCATCGACGGGGGCCATGTGTCCGGCGCGTTGCTCGACGTGTTCCGCACCGAGCCGCTGCCCGACGGCCATGCCTTCTGGCGGCATCCGCGCATCACGCTCACGCCCCACACTTCGGCACGCACCCTGGCGCGCGATAGCGTGGAGCAGATCGTGGGCAAGGTCGCGGCGCTGAGCCGGGGCGAGCCGGTGAGCGGCCGCGTGGACCTGCGGCGCGGCTATTGAGGGACGTGCTCATGACGAGCCTTCCTCGCGCCCCGGCACCGGCAGCTCGCCGGCCAGCAGCGCCAGGCCCTGGCGCAGCAGCGCGTCATAGCGGGCACGCTCGGCCAGGCGGCGGTCCTCGGGCCAGTCGAAGAAGCCCTTGCCGGTCTTCATGCCCAGATCGCCACGCGCCACGCGCTCGCGCAGGGCCTGGGCCGGTACATCGGTGTTGGACAGCGTGGGGTACATGGTGGCGGCCGCCGCGCAATGCACCTCGATGCCCGCATGGTCGCGCTGCAGCACGGGGCCGGCCGCCAGGAAGCGGAAGCCGAAGCCGAAGCGCACGGCGGCATCCACATCCTCGGGCGAGGCAATGCCCTCGTCGATGAGGGCGAAGGCCTCGCGCGACAGCGCATGCTGCATGCGGTTGGCCAGAAAGCCGGGCTTGTCCTTCCTCACCAGCACCGGCACGCTGCCGCAGCCGCGCATGAAGCCGTGCAGCCACTGGCCCAGGGCCGGATCGCTGCGCTCGCCCAGCACCACTTCCACCAGTGGCACCAGGTGGGCGGGCATGAAGAAGTGCAGGCCCAGCATGCGCTGCGCCGTGGGCAGGCCGCTGGCGATGGCGCTGATGGGAAAGCCCGAGCTGTTGCTGGCCAGCACGGCGTCGGCCGGCGCATGCGCCTGCAGTTCGGCGAACAGCGCCTGCTTGGCATCCAGCCGCTCGGTGATGCATTCCACCACCAGGGCCACGCCGTCCCAGGCCACATCCTCCAGCGCCGCGCAGACCGAGACCTGGGGCGCGCACCGGGCGAAGCCGGCCGTGGCCAGCTCGATGGCAATGTGCTGCAGCAGCAGCTCGCGCCGTGCCGCGCCGGGATCGACCACGGTCACGCTGGCGCCGCCCCGGGCCAGGACCACGGCCACATCGGCACCCATGGTGCCTCCCCCGACGACCACCGTGCGCGCGTTGCGCGGCGAATTGCTGTGCATGCTGTCTCCTGCTGATTTCATGGATTTGAGGCGCAGTCTAGGCAGCCGTCATTGAACGGTAAAGACGCATTTTTCGATAAGCTGATCGGCGATGAAGATCAATTGGTCGGCCCGCGAGGTCGATGTCTTCCTGGCGCTGGCCGATTCGCTGATTCGCTGAGCCTTCGGCGCACGGCGCGGCAGATGCACCTGTCGCAGTCGGCCGTCTCGGGCACGCTGGCGCGGCGATCTGGGCTGGGCCGACGTGGCCCATCCGCCCCACATCTCCATGCCCGCTGGCACGACCGGTGCTGTGCCGCCCCATCGGCCTGGTGCGCCTGAGCGGCCGCCGCCTGTCGCCGGCTGCCGTGCGCATGGTGGAGATGCAGCGCGAGGAAATGGCGGCCCTGCCGGGCTGAAGGGGGCGCTGGCAGCCGTTGTGCATGGCCCGGCAGGATATGGGGTGGTGCCCGGGCCTGCAAGCCTGGACAATAGGGGCCGTACCCGTCATCCCGGTGAGAACACCCCATGAGCATTCCTTCCCGCGTCAAACTCGTCGATGTAGGCCCCCGCGACGGCCTGCAGAATGAAAAACAGCCCGTGCCCGCCGCCGTCAAGATCGAGCTGGTGCACCGCCTGCAGGA
Organism: Delftia sp. UME58; assembly: GCF_014170385.1. Taxonomy (NCBI): domain Bacteria; kingdom Pseudomonadati; phylum Pseudomonadota; class Betaproteobacteria; order Burkholderiales; family Comamonadaceae; genus Delftia; species Delftia sp. UME58. Next base: position 41,735 of record NZ_LZZV01000028.1, on the reverse strand, counting down.
AGCCGGCCTCAAGGAAATCGAGGTCACCAGCTACGTCAGCCCCAAATGGGTGCCGCAGATGGCCGACAACGCCGAAGTCATGGCCGGCATCGTCCGCCGCCCCGGCGTGCGCTACAGCGTGCTCACGCCCAACATGAAGGGCCTGGAGGCCGCGCTGTCGGCGCCGCGCGAACTGTGGCCCGACGAGATCGTGGTCTTCGGCGCGGCCAGCGAGGCCTTCAGCCAGAAGAACATCAACTGCTCCATTGCCGAAAGCATCGAACGCTTCGCTCCCGTGGCCGAGGCCGCGCGCGCCCAGGGCATCTACGTGCGCGGCGCCATGAGCTGCACCGTGGGCTGCCCCTACGAAGGCGAGATCGCCCCCGAGCGCGTGGCCTACCTGGCCGGTCTCATGAAGGGCATCGGCGTGCAGCATGTGGGCGTGGCCGACACCATCGGCGTGGGCACGCCCGTCAAGGTGCGCAAGGCCATCGAGGCCACGCTGCAGCACTTCGCCATCGACGATGTCTCGGGCCACTTCCACGACACCTACGGCCAGGCCGTGTCCAACACGCTGGCTGCCCTGTCGCTGGGCGTGTGGCAGTTCGACACCTCGGTGGCAGGCCTGGGCGGCTGCCCCTACGCCAAGGGCGCCACGGGCAATGTGGCCACCGAGGACGTGGTCTACATGCTGCAGGGCATGGGCATAGAGACGGGCATCGACCTGGACAAGCTGATTGACGCCGGCCAGTTCATCAGCGACCACCTGGGCCGCCCCACGCAGTCGCGCGTGGCCAAGGCACTGCTCACCAAGCGCGCCAGCGCGGCTGCATGCGAGGCGGTGTGAGCATGTGCGGATCTGAACTCCACCATCTTCCCGAAGGCGTGCAGCGCGTGGCGGCCTTCCTGCAGCAGGCCGGCCACGGCGACGGACCGCGCATGCTGGACGGCGCCGCGCGCACGGCCCAGGAAGCGGCCGACCAGCTGGGCATCCTCGTGGGCCAGGTGGCCAAGAGCATCATCTTCCGCCGCCGCAGCGACGGCGTGGCCGTGCTGGTCGTGGCCTCGGGCGACCGCCGCGTGGATGAGAAGAAGGTCGCGGCCCTGGTCGGCCCCGTGGGCCGTGCCGACGCCGACTTCGTCAAGGCACAGACGGGCTTTTCCATCGGCGGCGTCAGCCCCGTGGCCCATGCCAACACGCCCGTGACCCTGGTGGACAGGGAACTGCAGCGTTTCGACACCGTCTGGGCGGCCGCCGGCCATCCGCACGCGGTGTTCGCGGCCACGCCGGCCGCGCTGCAGCTGCTGGCCGGCGCGCCCTGGGCCGACGTGGTGCAGGAGGTGTCGGCATGATGGACCCCAAGGAAATGCTGGCCCAGAAGGCCCGCGCCGCATACGCTGCGCGTGCCGAAGAGGAACCCGTGCTCTCGCCCTGCATCTCGGTCTGCCGCATGACGCCCGACCGCAGCCATTGCGAAGGGTGCTTTCGCACCATCGACGAGATCCGCGCCTGGTCCAAGTCCGATGCGCCGCAGCGCCTGGCGATCTGGAACGCGCTGCTGGAGCGCGCAGGCATCGCGGCCACCGCTCCCTAGATCCCCATCACGACGCACCCGCCATGAAGCAGATCACCTTCCATCTCGACTTCATCTCGCCCTATGCCTGGCTGGCGTTCGCGCAACTGCCGCAGGCGCTGCAGGGCATCAGCCACCACATGCAGTACCGCCCCGTGCTGCTGGGCGCGCTGCTGCAGCGCCACGCCAACCCGGGACCGGCCGGCATCGCGGGCAAGCGCGAATGGACCTACCGCCATGTGAGCTGGCTGGGCCATGCCACGGGCGTGGGGCTGGACATGCCGGCCCGCCACCCGTTCAACCCGCTGCCGCTGCTGCGCCTGGCGCTGGAGTGCAGCGACGACGGCACCATCAACCGCTTTGTGGCGGACGCCGTGCTGCGCCATGTCTGGCTGGGCGGCGCCGACGCGCTGGACCCTGCGCGGCTCGATGCACTGCGCGCCACGCTGGCGCCGCAGCTGCGCACGGATGCGGCGGACAACGCCAGGCGCCTGCTGCGCGAGAACACCGAGGCCGCGGCCGCGCAAGGCCTGTTCGGCGTGCCGGCCTGGGAAGTCGACGGCCGCCTCTTCTGGGGCCTGGACAGCCTGCCCATGCTGCGCGCCTACCTGGAAGGCGACAGCTGGTTCGACAGCGGCTGGGACGCGGCTGCAAGCGTGGAGCAAGGCCTGAAGGTTTGAATGGCGGGGCTGGAACAACGGCCCCGCCCCATGCCCAACGCCTTCAACTTCGCCGCCTCGCCCTTCGACTGCCTCACGCCCGACGAACAGGCGCTGGTGCGCGATGGCGTGGACATCGCCTACTTCCCCGAGGGCGCCGTGGTGCTGGACGCGGGCTCGGCGCCCACCCACCTGTTCGTCATCATCAAGGGCCATGTGGTGCAGACCGAGGGCGACGAGGTGCTGGCCAGCTACGGCCCCGATGACAGCTTCGACGGCCGCGCCCTGGTGGCCGGCCGCACGGGCAGCCGCTTCACCGTGGCCGAGGAACTCATCGCCTACCAGCTTGCGCGCGAAACCGTGGGCGAGCTGATCGCGCGCAACACGGCCTTTGGCGCACTGCTGTTCTCCGACCTGGGCCACAAGCTGGGCACATTGGCCCAGCGCGCCGACCGGCACGAATTGCAGTCGCTGACGCTGGCGCGTGTGGACCAGGCCTATCTGCGTGCCGCCCATGTGGTGGATGCGGCCACCGACATCGTCTCCGTGGTGCGCCTGTTCCATGCCGAGCGCACGACCAGCGTGCTGGTCTCGGGACTGCCGCAGGGCGGCCTGGGCATCTTCACGGGCACCACGCTGCAGCGCGCCATCCTTGACGGCCGCGCGCTGGACCGGCTGGCCGTGGGCGAGTTCGCCAGCCAGCCCGTGTTCACCGTGCGCGCCGACGACCAGCTGGGCGATGCCCTGGTCGTGCTGCTGCGCGCGCGCGTGCACCGGCTGGCCGTGCTGGATGCACAGGGCCAGGTGCTGGGCATCCTGGAGGCGCTGGACCTGTTCAGCTTCCTGGCCAACCACTCCCACCTGATCACCGTGCAGATCGAGCAGGCCGCCGACCTGCAGGCGCTGGAGCAGGCCGCCGCCCAGATCACGCGCCTGGTGGCCGCCCTGCACCGGGGCGGCACGCGGGTGGCCCTGATGGCGCGGCTGGTGCAGCAGCTCAATGCACGCCTGTTCGAGCGTGCCTGGCAGATGCTGGCGCCTCCGGACCTGGTGGCCCACAGCTGCCTCTTCGTCATGGGCAGCGAGGGGCGCGGCGAGCAATTGCTCAAGACCGACCAGGACAACGGCCTGCTGCTGCGCGACGGCTATGTGCCGCCCGATGATCTCGATGCCATCTGCGCGCGCTTTTCCGCGCAGCTGCAGCGCTTCGGCTACCCCGAATGCCCGGGCGGCATCATGCTCAGCAACCCGCAGTGGCGCGGCACGGTGGCCAGCTTCGGCAGGCAGGTGCGCGAATGGCTGATCCTGCCCGGCCCCGAGGGCCTCATGCACCTGGCGATCTTCCTGGACGCCCATGCCGTGGCCGGCGATGCCGCGCTGCTGGCCACGGTGCGGCGCGACCTGATGGCGCTGGCCCTGGACAGCGATGCCCAGGTGGCGCGCTTCGCCTCGGCCGTCGATGCCTTCGCGCACGAGCCGGGCAGCTGGTGGGAGCGGCTGCTGGGCCGCGGCGGCGAGGGTGCGCCCGTGCACCTCAAGAAGGCCGGCATCTTCCCCATCGTGCATGGCGTGCGCAGCCTGGCGCTGTCCCAGCGCATCGCCGCCACCGGCACGGCCGAGCGCATCGCGGCCCTGGTGGAAAAGGGCGTGCTCGACGGCGCCCAGGGCCAGGAGCTGCTCCAGGGCCTGCATTTCCTCATGGGCCTGCGCCTGCAGGCGGGACTGGCCGAGATCGACCTGGGCCGCCCCGTCACCGGCCATGTGGACCCGGCCCGCCTGAGCAGCCTGGAGCGCGACCTGCTCAAGGACACGCTGGCCGTGGTGCGGCGCTTCCGCGAACTGCTGCGCCAGCGCCTGCGGCTGGACGCGGTATGAGCGCGGCGCCCTTGCAGCGCTGGGTGGCGGGCCTGCGGCGCAACCGGCAGCGGCGCAGGCTGGCGGACCCCGCCTATGCCTTTCTCTTCGACGCGCCGCCGCCCGGCGAATGGGTGGCGCTGGACTGCGAGACCACGGGCCTGGATGTGCGCTGCGACCAGATCATCTCCATCGGCGCCGTGCGCATCGTGGGCGAGCGCATCCTGTCCAGCGAGCGCCTGGAACTGCTGGTGCGCCCCTCGCGCAGCGTGCCCGGCGACAGCGTGCGCATCCACCGCCTGCGCGAGCGGGACCTGGCCCGGGGCCTGGCCATCGAGGACGCGCTGGCGCAGCTGCTGCGCTTCATCGGCAGCCGCCCGCTGGTCGGCTACTACCTGGAATTCGACGTGGCCATGATCGAGCGCGTGCTGCGCCCCTGGCTGGGCACGGGCCTGCCCAACGAGCGCATCGAGGTCTCGGCCCTCTACTACGACCACCGCTTCCGGCAACTGCTGCCCTGGCAGCAGCAGGCGCCCGAGATCGACCTGCGCTTTGCCACGCTGATGGCCGACCTGGGCCTGCCGCAGCGCGAGGCCCACGACGCGCTCAACGACGCCGTGATGGCGGCGCTGGCCTTCATCAAGCTGCGCAGGCTGGGGGGTGGAAATCAGGGTGCCTGAAGGCACCCGCGAGGGCATGCGCTCAAGCGACGGAGACTGAAGGGTTCAGGCTGTACAGGCCGGTGATGCTGGCCTTGCCCAGCACCTGGGCTGCGTCCAGCGCCGCGCGCACATTGGCGCCGGTCAGTTCGCCGGAGACCGCCAGCGTGGGCGTGGCCAGCGCATAGACGGTGAAGACGTAGTGGTGGACGATGCTGTCGTTCCACGGGGGGCAGGGGCCGTCGTAGCCGTAGTAGTCGCCCTTCATCTGCTCGTCGCCCGCGAACCAGCCCGTGTAGTCGTTGATGCCGTGGCGCAGGCCGCCGGGGGCGGCCGGGCCGCTCTTGCCGCGTGGCGTGACGCCCTCGGACTGGGCACCTGCCGCGATCTCGGTGGTGGTGGCCGGAATGTCCAGCAGCAGCCAGTGGTAGAAGTCCACGCGCGGCAGGCTGGCCGGCACTTCGCGGCCTTCCTGGTTCACATCGTCGCCGCGGCTGGGCACGTCGGGATCATGGCAGACCACGGCGAAGGACTGCGTGCCTGCGGGCGCGCCGCTCCAGGCCAGGTGCGGGTTGCGGTTGGACGACAGCGCCACGTGCGAGGCCGCATCGGGCACCGCGAACGCGAATTCGCCGGGAATCGCCTGGCCGTCCTGGAAGCTTTGGCTGATGAGTTGCATGTCGGATCTGTCCTGTGCGTTGAAGAGGGAAGCGGTGCTGCACAGGCGAAGCTGCGCAGACCCCGCAAGTCTAGAGGCCTGGACGGCGCCGGCCATCGCATATCCGATCAGGCGCCTTCTCCAGCCGATCCACCTGAGGGAGGCTGCTGCCCCGCCAACGAAAAAGCCGGGCGCTGGGCCCGGCTTTGCATGGTGGGTGCCCGAGGGGCTCGGTGGCTCAGTGGCCCGAAGCACCCGAGGCGCCGAGGCCTGTTTCCGAGCGCACCTGCTGCGCGGGGAAGATGGCGCGTTCCTTGGCGGCCTGGGCGCTCTTGTCTAGCACCGAGAACAGCCACACGCCCACGAAGCCGATGGTCATGGAGAACAGCGCGGGCGAGGCGTAGGGGAACCAGGCCGAGCCTGCGGGGTTGCCCAGCGTGGCCTCCCACACCGGGGGCGAGACCACGGTCAGGCCCACGGAGGAGATCAGGCCCATGAAGCCGCCGATCACCGCACCCTTGGTGGTGCAGTCCTTCCACAGCACCGACAGCAACAGCGGGGGGAAGTTGGCCGAGGCCGCGACCGCGAAGGCCAGCGACACCATGAAGGCGATGTTCTGCTTCTCGAACACGATGCCCAGCAGCACGGCGATGGCGCCCAGCGTCAGCGTGGTGATGCGCGAGACGCGCAGTTCGGCGGCGCTGTCGGCCTTGCCCTTCTTGAACACCGTGGCGTAGAGGTCATGCGACACGGCCGAGGCGCCCGACAGCGTCAGCCCCGCGACCACGGCCAGGATGGTGGCGAAGGCCACGGCCGAGATGAAGCCGTAGAACACGTCGCCGCCCACGCTCTTGGCCACCAGCACGGCCGCCATGTTGGCCGTGCCCGCGCCGCCGTGGATCACGCCCTTGACCGTATCGGCCATCTCGGGGTTGGTCAGCACCAGGGTGATGGCGCCGAAGCCGATGATGAAGATCAGCACGTAGAAGTAGCCGATCCAGGTCGTGGCCCAGAACACGCTCTTGCGCGCTTCCTTTGCGTCTGGCACGGTGAAGAAGCGCATCAGGATGTGGGGCAGGCCCAGCGTGCCGAACATCAGCGCCATGCCGAAGCTGATGGCCGAGATCGGGTCCTTGATGAAGCCGCCCGGGCCCATGATGGCCAGGCCTGCCTTGGCGGCGGCCGAGGGATCGGCGCCGTTGTTGGCGGCGATCTCGGAGCGCACGCGCACGCCTTCGGCGAACAGCGCCTCGGGGCTGAAGCCGTACTTGGCCAGCACCATGAAGCCCATGAAGGTCACGCCGGCCAGCAGCATGCAGGCCTTGATGATCTGCACCCAGGTCGTGGCCGTCATGCCGCCGAACAGCACGTAGATCATCATCAGGCCGCCCACCAGCACCACGGCGATCCAGTAGTCCAGGCCGAACAGCAGCTTGATCAACTGGCCCGCGCCCACCATCTGCGCGATCAGGTAGAAGGCCACCACCACCAGCGTGCCGCTGGCCGCGAAGGCGCGGAACGGCGCCTGGGCGAAGCGGTAGCCGGCCACGTCGGCAAAGGTGAACTTGCCCAGGTTGCGCAGGCGCTCGGCCAGCAGGAAGGTCAGGATGGGCCAGCCCACCAGGAAGCCGATGGAGTAGATCAGGCCGTCATAGCCGCTGGCCATGACCGATGCCGAGATGCCCAGGAAGGAGGCGGCCGACATGTAATCGCCCGCAATCGCCAGGCCGTTCTGAAAGCCCGTGATGCCGCCGCCGGCCGTGTAGAAATCGGCGGCCGACTTGGTGCGGCCTGCAGCCCACTTGGTGATCCACAGCGTGGCCACGACGAAGGCCGTGAAGAGAATGATGGCGGTCCAGTTGGTGGCCTGCTTGGCGGCCACGCCGACATCGCCGCCGGCGGCCAGCACGGGCCCCGTCAGGGCCAGCGCCACGGCGGGCGCCAGCAGCATGCGTTGTGCGGAATTCTTCATTTCGTGGCGTCCTTCAGGATGTCCTGGGTGAGCTTGTCGTATTCGCCATTGGCGCGGCGCACGTAGAGGCCGGTGACGATCACCGAGAAGACGATCACGCCCATGGCAATCGGAATGCCCAGCGAGGTCACGCCCGCGCCAATGGGCTGGGCCAGAAAGGATTTGTCGAAGGCAATCAGCGCGATATAGCCGTAATAAACGACCAGCATCAGCAGCGTCAGAAAAAGGCCCAGGCGATTGCGTCTGGACCGCAGCTCCTGGTATTTGGGATGGCGCTGTATTTTGTCTACCACCGGATCGGTCATGGTTTGTCTCCTGAAGTTGGAATCGCGGCGGCAGCTCCATGGATCTGCAGCCTTGCGGCGCATTCTGGAAAGCGCTTCTGACCGAGTGCTTACGCAGTGCAGCATGGTTTGCCAGGGTTTTTACGGTGCTTTTCACATGGAAAAAGACGGCCTCAGGGTTGCTGCTGAGTTAGTAAGAAAACGTTCAGTTCGCCGTCAATTTCTGTAAGAGGCGAGTCAGATTCGCGTCAGCAGGCAGGCGGATAGTGAATCGGCGGGCCTATGGCAAGCCCGCTAAATATTCAATAAATCAAGGAGACAGACATGGCTATCAACGCATCGCAAGGCGCGGGGGTCAAGGCGACCCCGCGGCCCATGACTCCGGAAGAACGCAAGGTGATCTTTGCCTCGTCGCTAGGCACGGTATTCGAGTGGTACGACTTCTATCTCTACGGATCGCTGGCGGCCATCATCGCCAAGCAGTTCTTCAGCGGGCTCGATGCGGGATCGGCCTTCATCTTCGCGCTGCTGGCCTTCGCGGCCGGCTTCATCGTGCGGCCCTTCGGCGCACTGGTGTTCGGGCGGCTGGGCGACATGATCGGGCGCAAGTACACCTTCCTCGTGACCATCCTGATCATGGGCCTGTCGACCTTCATCGTCGGCATCCTGCCCACCTACGCCAGCATCGGCGTGGCGGCGCCGGTGATCCTCATCGGCCTGCGCATGCTGCAGGGCCTGGCCCTGGGCGGCGAGTACGGCGGTGCGGCCACCTATGTGGCCGAGCATGCGCCGCACGGCAAGCGCGGCGCCTACACCTCGTGGATACAGACCACGGCAACGCTGGGCCTGTTCCTGTCGCTGCTGGTGATCCTGGGCGTGCGCACCTCCATCGGCGAGCAGGCCTTTGCGGACTGGGGCTGGCGCATCCCCTTCCTGCTGTCCATCGTGCTGCTGGGCATCTCGGTGTGGATCCGCATGACGCTGTCCGAATCGCCGGCCTTCCAGAAGATGAAGGCCGAGGGCAAGGTCTCCAAGTCCCCGCTGACCGAGTCCTTCGGCCAATGGCGCAACCTCAAGATCGTGATCCTGGCGCTGATCGGCCTGACCGCCGGCCAGGCCGTGGTCTGGTACACGGGGCAGTTCTATGCGCTGTTCTTCCTGACGCAGCAGCTCAAGGTCGATGCGGTGACGGCCAACCTCATGATCGCGGCGGCGCTGATCATCGGCACGCCGTTCTTCGTGATCTTCGGTTCGCTGTCGGACAAGATAGGCCGCAAGCCCATCATCATGCTGGGCTGCGTGCTGGCCGTGGTGACCTACTTCCCCGTGTTCAAGGCGCTGACCGAAGCGGCCAACCCCGACCTGGCCGCGGCCCAGGCCAAGAACAAGGTGGTCATTGTCGCCGACCCCAAGGAATGCTCGTTCCAGTTCAATCCCACGGGTACCTCCAAGTTCACCAGCTCCTGCGACGTGGCCAAGCAGCTGCTGGCCGCAGGCTCGGTCAGCTATGACTCCGAGGACGCAGCGCCCGGCAAGACGGCCTTCATCCGCATCGGCAGCACCGAGATCCCCTCGTTCTCCATCAAGGGCCTGAGCCCCGAGGAAGCCAAGGCCAAGGACGCCGAGTTCAAGAAGACCGTGGCCAAGGTGCTGGCCGAGGACGGCTATCCCACCAAGGCCGACCCCGCGAAGATGAACAAGGTGATGATGGTCCTCATCCTGACCTACCTGGTCATCCTCGTGACCATGGTCTACGGCCCCATCGCCGCCATGCTGGTGGAGCTGTTCCCCACGCGCATCCGCTATACCTCCATGAGCCTGCCGTATCACATCGGCAATGGCTGGTTCGGCGGCCTGCTGCCCACCATGTCGTTCGCCATCGTGGCCCAGACCGGCAACATGTACAGCGGCCTCTGGTATCCCATCGTCATTGCAGGCGTCACGGCCATCATCGGAACGCTGTTCCTGCGCGAGACCAAGGATGTGGATATCTACGCGAATGATTGAGTGAAGGCACCCCCTGAGCGGCTTACGCCGCTTCCCCCTCTCTGCTTGCTTCGCAAGGGAGGGGGGCGCCACCCTCGCGGCGGGGCGGCGCGGCCGGCGTAGGCCCTTGCTTGGTGTCCCTGGCTTTGGGCCGCGCCGGGTTCATGCGATGTGCGTGTTATCGGCCGGAGTTTTTTGCTCTGCATTGATGAAAGCCCATGGCGGTTTGCCGTGGGCTTTTTCTTATGGCGCTTCTACTGGTTTTCCATGTCATGGCTGTGGCAGCAAAGCATCAGATCGCGCATTTTCAGAGGCGGCCGTACATTTTTTGACATGCCCGCACCTAGAATTCGCAGCAGCCGCAAATGGCACTGATCTAGAGCCGGAGTCGGCCCTGAGATTTCAAGAATACCCACTCAACAATCCCAAGGAGATGCCGAGATGATCAAGATGAACCGCGTTGCCCTGGCCGTGCTGGCCGTGCTGGGTTCCACCACCGTGATGGCGCAAAGCAGCGTCACGATCTATGGCCGTATCAACACCACGATCGAGCGCCAGAAGATCGGTGACGAAAGCGTCAACAAGATGGAGAACAACTCCTCGCGTTGGGGCATGCGCGGCGTCGAAGACCTGGGCGGCGGCCTGAAGGCCGGCTTCGTGCTGGAAAGCGGCTTCGCTTCCGACACCGGCATGGGTTCCTCCTCCACGGGCGCGCTGACCTTCGGCCGCCAGAGCGAAGTGAACCTGTCGGGCAGCTTCGGCAAGATCCGCATGGGCAACTTCTTCCCCGGTTCGTACTTCGCCACGGCCGACTACGTGAGCATGCACAACCATGACACGGGTACCTCGTCCGACGCGCTGTACTTCGACCCCGTCTGGTTCGCCAGCGGCCTGGGCACTGCCAACAAGATCTCCTACACCACCCCCAACATCGGTGGCCTGACGGTCGAAGGCTCGGTCTCCATGCACGAGAAGGCCACGCCCGCCCGCAAGAACGGCTATGACCTGGCCGTCAACTACGACGTGGGCCCCCTGGCCCTGGGCGCCGGCTACAGCCAGGTGGACGAAGACAAGCAGGCCGCCTTCCGCGCTGCCTACACCTTCGGCCAGTTCGTGGTCGGTGGCTACTACCAGCGCAACGACGAGCAGATCCGCGGCACGCGCAACAACTTCCGTCTGTCGGGCATGTACACCCTGGGCGCTTCCGAGTTCCACGTGAACCTGGGCCACGCCAACAAGTGGAGCAACATTGCCGACTCCGGCGCCAACCAGTGGACCCTGGGCTACAACTACAACCTGAGCAAGCGCACCAAGGTCTACGGCTACTACACCAAGGTGGACAACAAGGCCGGCGCCAACTACATGACCGGCGTGAAGGGCGCGGACTTCTCGTCCTTCGCCGTCGGCGTGCGTCACGCATTCTGATCGCCGCGCGGCGTAAGCCGCGAGCAAAGCAGGTCTGTTCCAATCAGTATCTGCCTGCCATCAGGCCTCGTACCGAAAGGTGCGGGGCCTTTTTGTCTGGGCCCGTCTTTTCACAGCCTGATCAAGGAAAAACCATGAGGATCATCGCGGCCGGTTGCCTGGCCTTTGTCGTCGTCTCGCTGCTGGCCGTCACCCAGGTGAAGGGCGTGCCGGACGGGCAGGCCATGCCTGCCTCCGTGCAGATGGCCAAGTAAGTCCTCGGCAAGAGGCACGAGCCCCGGACTGGTTCCGGGGTTTTTTTATGGTCGCGCGGATGCGTTGAGGGTGCGTCTTTCTGTTTAACCTGTATGAAAATACAGGTATTGGGAAACGTCTGATGCCTGACGCATGGACTGCCTAGAATGTTTGGCTCCCACTGACCACACAACATCCATGACGCACGGTCTGATTCGAATTCGCGGCGCACGCCAGCACAATCTCCAGAACCTGGATCTCGACATCCGTACCGGCGAGCTGACCGTGGTCACGGGGCCCAGCGGCTCGGGCAAGTCCAGCCTGGTGTTCGATACCCTGTATGCCGAAGGCCAGCGCCGCTATGTCGAGACCTTCTCGGCCTATGCGCGCCAGTTCCTGGACCGCATGGACAAGCCGGCCGTGGACCGTGTGGAGGGGGTGCCGCCGGCCATCGCCATCGACCAGACCAATCCCGTCCGCAACTCGCGCTCCACCGTGGGCACGATGACCGAGCTCAACGACCACCTGAAGCTGCTGTTCGCGCGTGCGGCCCAGCTGTTCGACCGCGACACCGCCGTGCCCGTGCGCCACGACACGGCCGACAGCGTGCTGGAGGAACTGGCCGAGCGTTGCCGGCAGGCCGGCGATCCGCGCATCGCCATCACCTTTCCCGTGGAACTGCCCGCCAACACCACGGCTGCCGAAGTGGAGCAATGGCTGTCGGCCAGCGGCTTCACCAAGGTCCAGGCCGAGCGCGAGGCCGAGAAGGCCGGCACCGTGGAGCCTGCCGCAGACGCCAAGGGCAAGAAGGCCAAGGCGGCGGCGCCGCTCAAGGTCAAGCTGCTGGATGTGGTGGCCGACCGCTTCCGCCTGGGCAATGTGGAGCGGGCCCGTGTCTACGAGGCCATCGAGGTCGCGCTCAAGCGCGGCAGCGGCCACATGACGGTTTATGTGCTGCCTGGGTCCGCCGTGGAAGCCGCAGGTGACCAGCCCGCCGAGCCCCAGTTGTGGAAGTTCTCGCTGGGACTACACTGTCCCGAAAGCGGCCTGAGCTACCAGGAGTCGATTCCCTCGCTGTTCTCCTTCAACTCCGCCGTGGGCGCCTGCGAGGCCTGCCGGGGCTTTGGCCGCGTGATCGGCGTGGACTGGGGGCTGGTCATCCCCAACGACAAGCTCACCCTGCGAACGGGCGCCATCAAGCCCGTGCAGACGCCGGCCTGGAAGGAGATCCAGGACGACCTGATGCGCCACGCCGAGGCCGAAGGCATCCCGCGCGACACGGCCTGGGCCAAGCTCACCGACGCACAGAAAAGCTGGGTGCTGGACGGCTCGCCCAACTGGAATGGCAAGTGGACCCAGACCTGGTACGGCATCAAGCGCTTCTTCGAATACCTGGAGAGCAAGGCCTACAAGATGCACATCCGGGTGCTGCTGTCCAAGTACCGCAGCTATACCGAATGCCCCACCTGCGGCGGCGCGCGCCTGAAGACCGAAAGCCTGCTGTGGCGCCTGGGCGGCAAGCAGGCCGCCGATGCCGTGCTGCCGCCCGGCGACGAAGGCCGCTACCGCCGCTTCATGCCGAAGGGCGTGGCCTGGAGCCGCGAGCAGCTGGACGCGCTGCCGGGCCTGTGCCTGCACGACCTGATGCAGCTGCCCCTGGTGCGGCTGCGCGACTTCTTTCAGCAGCTGGCGCCGGCTGCCGACGCCCCATTGCATGACGGCGAGGCCCAGGCGCTCAAGATGCTGCACGCCGAAATCATGGCGCGCGTGCAGTACCTGTGCGACGTGGGCATCGGCTACCTCACGCTGGACCGCCAGAGCCGCACGCTGTCGGGCGGCGAGGTGCAGCGCATCAACCTGACCACGGCCCTGGGCACCTCGCTGGTGAACACCCTGTTCGTGCTCGACGAGCCCAGCATCGGCCTGCACCCGCGCGACATGGAACGCATCACCGAGGCCATGCAGCGCCTGCGCGATGCGGGCAACACCCTGGTCGTGGTCGAGCACGACCCGGCCGTGATGTTCGCGGCCGACCGCATGATCGACATGGGCCCCGGCCCCGGCGCGCGCGGCGGCCAGATCGTGTTCGACGGCACGCCCGAGGACCTGCGCCATGCCGACACGCTGACCGGCGCCTACCTGGGCGGGCGCAAGCAGGTGGGCTTCGGCCTCAAGCGCATGGTGACCGAGTCCACGCCGCGCCTCATCCTCGAAGGCGCACGCGAGCACAACCTGCGCAGCATCGACGTGGACTTTCCGCTGCAGCGCCTGGTCACCATTACCGGCGTCAGCGGCTCGGGCAAGTCCACCCTGATCCAGGACGTGCTGGTGCCCGCGCTGATGCGCCACTTCGGCAAGCCCACGGATGCGGCCGGCGCCTTCGAGCGCCTGCTGGGCGCCGACCACCTGAGCGACGTGATGTTCGTGGACCAGTCGCCCATCGGCAAGACGGCGCGCTCCAACCCGGCCAGCTACGTGGGCGCCTGGGACTCCATCCGCGAGCTGTTCGCCATTGCGCCGCTGTCGCGCCAGCGCGGCTACACGGCCGCCAAGTTCAGCTTCAACAGCGGCGACGGCCGCTGCCCCACCTGCGGCGGCTCGGGCTTCGAGCATGTGGAGATGCAGTTCCTCTCCGACGTCTACCTGCGCTGCCCCGACTGCAACGGCACGCGCTACCGCCCCGAGATCCTGGAAGTCACGATCGAGCGCCACGCGGCCGGCGAGCTGCAGCCGCGCAAGCTCAACGTGGCCGATGTGCTGGAACTCACCGTGGCCGAGGCGGCCCTGCTGTTCGCCCAGGACCGCGAGGTCATCCGCGCCCTGCAGCCCATCGTCGACGTGGGCCTTGAATACGTGAAGCTGGGCCAGCCCGTGCCCACGCTGTCGGGCGGCGAGGCCCAGCGCCTCAAGCTCGCGGGCTTCCTGGCCGAAGCGGCCAAGGCCCAGGCCAAGTCGAAGCAGGCGCTGGCCAAGAAAGGCACATTGTTCCTGTTCGACGAGCCCACCACGGGCCTGCACTTCGATGACATCGCCAAGCTCATGCGCGCGCTGCGCAAGCTGCTGGAGGCCGGGCACTCGCTGATCGTCATCGAGCACAACCTCGACGTGATCCGTGCCAGCGACTGGCTGATCGACCTCGGCCCCGAAGGCGGCGACGGCGGTGGCGCCATCGTGGCCCAGGGCACGCCCGAGGAAGTGCGCCAGATTCCTGGCTCGCACACGGCCCAGGCGCTGCGCGAGTACGACCTGGCCATGGGCGTGGGCGGCGAGGCCGTGCGCGAGGTCGCCCCCATGCTCTACAAGAGCCAGCGCAAGGCGCATGCCATGTCGGGGGCGGCTGCCAGGAATGCCATCGAGATCGTCAACGCCAAGGAGCACAACCTCAAGCAGCTGTCGGTGGAGATCCCGCGCGGCAAGTTCAACGTGGTGACGGGCGTCTCGGGTTCGGGCAAGTCCACGCTGGCCTTCGACATCCTGTTCAACGAAGGCCAGCGCCGCTACCTGGAGTCGCTCAACGCCTATGCGCGCTCCATCGTCCAGCCTGCGGGACGGCCCGAGGTGGATGCGGTCTACGGCATTCCGCCCACTGTGGCCATCGAGCAGCGCCTGTCGCGCGGCGGGCGCAAGTCCACCGTGGGCACGACCACCGAGGTCTGGCACTTCCTGCGCCTGCTCTACGTCAAGCTGGGCACGCAGCACTGCATCCACGACGGCGCCGCCGTGCAGCCGCAGACGGCAGAAAGCATCGCGGCCCAATTGCTCACGCAGTTCCGGGGCCAGACCATCGGCCTGCTGGCGCCGCTGGTGGTCAACCGCAAGGGCGTCTACACCGAGCTGGCCGACTGGGCACGGCCGCGCGGCTACACGCATCTGCGCGTGGACGGCGAATTCCTGCCCACCACGGGATTCCCGCGCATCGACCGCTTCAAGGAGCACACCATCGAACTGCCCGTGGCCAGCGTCACCGTCACGGCGGCCAATGAGCGCGAACTGCGCGCGCACCTGGCGCAGGCGCTGGAAACAGGCAAGGGCGTGCTGCATGTGCTGTCGGGCCTGGACAACCTGGCCGATGCCATGGCCGGCGGCCGGAGCACGGCCGGCATCGGCAGCCTGCAGGTGTTCTCCACCCAGCGCGCCTGCCCGGTCTGCGCCACCAGCTATGCCGAGCTGGACCCGCGCCTGTTCTCCTACAACAGCAAGCACGGCTGGTGCCCCGACTGCGTGGGCACGGGCGTCAAGCTCACCAAGGACCAGCGCAAGGTCTACGACGACACGCAGATGGCCGAGGACAACCGGGGCCGCGAGGTCAAGTTCGAAGGCCAGGAAATCGAGGACCTGGCCGAAGTCACCTGCCCCACCTGCCAGGGCACACGCCTGAATGCCACGGCGCGCGCCGTGCGCTTCCATGGCGTGGGCATTGCCGAGATCGCCCAGCTGTCGGTCAACGACGTGCGCCAATGGGTGCAGGCGCTGGCTCTGTCCGGACGCGAGTCCGACATCGCGCGCGACCTCATCCCCGAGATCCAGAGCCGGCTCGAATTCCTGGAGGAAGTGGGCCTGGGCTATCTGACGCTGGACCGTGGTGCGCCCACGCTGTCGGGCGGCGAGGCCCAGCGCATCCGCCTGGCCGCGCAACTGGGCAGCAACCTGCAGGGCGTGTGCTATGTGCTGGACGAACCCACCATCGGCCTGCATGCGCGCGACAACCAGATACTGCTCAACGCCCTGCACAAGCTGGGCGACAAGGGCAACACCCTGGTCGTGGTCGAGCATGACGAAGACACCATCCGCCGCGCCGACCACATCATCGACATCGGCCCCAGCGCCGGCATTCGCGGCGGCCGCCTGGTGGCCCAGGGCACGGCGGCCGACATCATGGCGGCCGAGGACTCCATCACGGGCCGCTACCTGCTGCACGCCATGCGCCACCCGTTCCAGCCGCGCCGCTGGGTGGGCGAAGGCCAGCCGCCGCAGGCCGCCGCCGAGCTTGCAGCAGTGGCCGAACCCGTGCCGGAGCCCGCGCCTGTCAAGGTATCCAAATCCAAAAAGAAGGCCGCGCCTGCCGCTGCCGAAGCGGTGGCCGAGCCCGCGTCCGACGCACTGGGCTGGCTGACCGTGCGCGGCGCCCACTTGCACAACCTGCAGAACGTGGATGCGCGCGTGCCGCTCAAGCGCCTGGTGGCCGTCACCGGCGTCAGCGGTTCGGGCAAGTCCACGCTGGCGCGCGACGTGATGCTGGCCAATGTGGCCGCCTGGGTGGGCCAGCGCGCCACCAAGGCCGGGCGCGATGCCATGGACGCCGGCAAGGCGCCGCCGCTGTCCGGCTGCAAGGGCCTGCAGGGCTTCGAGGGCATTGACCGCGTGCTCGAGGTCGACCAGACACCCATCGGCAAGACCCCGCGCAGCTGCCCGGCCACCTACATCGGCTTCTGGGACACCATCCGCAAGCTCTACGCCGAAACGCTGGAGGCCAAGGCCCGCGGCTATGCGGCCGGCCGCTTCTCGTTCAACACCGGCGAAGGCCGCTGCCCGGCCTGCGAGGGCCAGGGCATGCGCACCATCGAGATGAGCTTCCTGCCCGACGTGAAGGTGCCCTGCGAGGTCTGCCACGGCGCGCGCTTCAATCCCGAGACCCTGGCCGTCTCCTGGCGCGGCAAGAGCATTGGCGACGTGCTGCAGATGGAGGTGGACGAGGCCGTCGAGTTCTTCGCCAGCATGCCCGGCATCGCCCACCCGCTGCAGCTGCTCAAGGACGTGGGACTGGGCTATCTCACGCTGGGCCAGCCCTCGCCCACGCTGTCGGGCGGCGAGGCCCAGCGCATCAAGCTCGTCACCGAGCTGACCAAGGTGCGCGACGACGTGACCCGGCGCGGCAACAAGGCGCCGCACACGCTCTATGTGCTGGACGAACCCACGGTGGGCCTGCACATGGCCGATGTGGACAAGCTCATCCGCGTGCTGCACCGCCTGGTGGATGCGGGCCACAGCGTGGTCGTCATCGAGCATGACCTGGACGTGATCGCCGAGGCCGACTGGATCATCGACCTCGGCCCCGAAGGCGGCAAGGACGGCGGCCGCATCATCGCGGCCGGCACGCCCGAGGATCTGGTGGCCGCGGGCACGCACACGGGCAAGGCCCTGGCCCCTGTGCTGGCCCGTTGAGCCTCAGGCGCAGGCCACGCCTGCGCTGCGTGCGGAGCCTGCGGACAGGCGGCTGCTCCAGAAGACCAGCACCAGGCCCACGGCCGTCAGCGCGGCGGCGGCCCAGCCCAGGTTGACCAGGCCCAGGCCACCGGCCAGGGCCAGGCCGCCGACCCAGGCACCCAGGGCATTGCCCAGGTTGAAGGCCGCAATGTTCAGGCTGGAGACCAGGTTGGCGCCCTGGGGGCCGGCCTGGTCCAGCACGCGCATCTGCATGGGAGCCACCGTGGCGAAGGCCACGACGCCCAGCACGATCACATAGGCCATGGCCACGGCCTGGTTCCCGAAGGCCCAGCGGCCTGCCGCCAGCACCACCATCAGCGCCGCGATGCTCCACACCAGGGCGCGCATCACGCCCCGGTCGGCCAGCTTGCCGCCCAGCAGATTGCCGGCGGCCAGGCCCGCGCCGAACAGCAGCAGGGTCAGTGCAACCAGGCTGTCGCCCATGTGGGTCACCTGGGTCAGCAGCGGCTCCACATAGGTGTAGAGCGCGAACACGCCCGCAAAGCCGAAGGCCGTGATGCCCAGTCCCAGCCAGACCTGGCCGTTGCCCAGCACGGCCAGCTCCTGCGCCAGCGGCGTGACCTCGGGGCGGCCCTGGTCGCGCGGCACGAAGGCGGCAAGGATGGCCAAGGCCAGCACGCCGATCGCGGCGACGGCCAGGAAGGCGCTGCGCCAGCCGAACATCTGGCCGATCCAGGCACCGGCAGGCACGCCCAGCAGGGTCGCCAGGGTCAGGCCCGAGAACATCAGCGCAATCGCCGAGGCCTTCTTGTCCGCGGGCACCAGTCCCGTGGCCACCACGGCGCCCACGCCGAAGAAGGTGCCGTGGGTCAGCGAGGTCAGCACGCGTGCCGACATCAGCCATTCATAGCTGGGCGCAAATGCGGCGGCCAGGTTGCCGGCGATGAAGATCAGCATCAGCGCCAGCAGCAGGCGCTTGCGCGGCCATTGGCGCGTCAGCAGCGTGAGCACGGGCGCGCCCACGGCCACGCCGATGGCGTAGCCCGAAATCAGCGAGCCCGCCGTGGGAATGCTGATGTGAAGATCCTGGCTGACCTGGGTCAGCAGGCCCATGATGATGAATTCCGTGGTGCCGATGCCAAAGGCACCGGCCGCCAGGGCGAGTAGGGAAAGAGGCATGGACGGATTCCTTGTGATCCTTGGTGTGATGTCCAGTAATGTCGCACTGCAACATATTTTTGTGTAGATGGAATAATGGAAACGGATCTGTTCCTGTGTGGAATAGATGACCTCTTTCAGGAGACGCCATGCCCGCACTTGCCCCACCCACGGCCACCGATACAGGCAACGCCGATGCCAACCGCTTTGCCGAGCTGGAAATGCTGATCCTGGTGGCCGAGCGCGGCAGCCTCTCGGCCGCTGCGCGCCACCTGGGCATCTCGCCCTCGGCCGTCAGCAAGAGCATGTCGCGGCTGGAGGCGCGCCTGGGCGTGCAGCTGCTGCAGCGCAGCACGCGGCGCCTGCATCTCACGCCCGAAGGCTGTCAGCTGTTCGAGCGCGGCAAGCGCGTGCTGGCCGACCTGGAGGAACTGGAGGCCTGCGTGGCCGTGCGCAGCGAACCACGCGGCCTGGTGCGCATCAACACCAGCTCATCGACCGGAAAAATGCTGCTCGTGCCCCTGGTGCCGCAATTGCTGCAGCGCCATCCCGGGCTGAGCCTGGAACTGAGCTTCACGGACCAGATCGTGGACCTGGTCGAGGCCGGCACGGACATCGCCGTGCGCTGGGGGCAGCTTCCTCCCTCGGACATGGTCGCGCGGCTGCTGGGCCGCACGCGGCAGGTCATCCTGGCCTCACCGGAGTACCTGGCCCGCATGGGCAGGCCCCTGCATCCAGACGAACTGGGCCTCCATGTGCGCCTGGGCTGGAGCTACCAGCGCGCCATACCGCACTGGCCGTTTCTGGTGGACGGCCAGCGCGTGGCCGTCGATATCGGGGAGGTGGTGCGCGTCAACGACGGCGATGTGATGCGCGAGCTGGCGCTGCACGGCACGGGCCTGGCCCGCCTGTCGCTCTACCACGCCTGGGCCGACGTGCTCGCCGGCCGGCTGGTGCCCGTGCTGGAGGAATTCAACACGGGCGACCTGGAGCCCATACACGCCGTCTACCTGGGCAAGCCCGACCGCCTGCCCCCGCGCACGCGTGCCGTGCTCGACTTCCTGCAGGCGCATGTGGACCTGCGGCATGCGGAGCAGCTGCCGGCGCTGCCCTGAGGTGTAGCCGGCAGCGGGGGCGTCACTCCTGCTCGGCGGTCGGCGGGGCGGCGTTGAAGGACAGGTTCTCGATGATGTCGTGCAGCACGGTAGGAACAGGGTCCACAGGTGCATCGGCCGCGTAGACGATGCCTGTGCCCACGCCCTTCGGGTCAATCAGGCGCTTGGCCACCAATACCTGTTCGGGGCGGGTTCCGTTGGTGCGGGAACTGCCTTCACCCTCGTTCACGCTGTAGACGAAGTAGTAGGAGCGCAGCAACTGGCCAGATCTGGTGATCTTCACGCACAGCACGCCGCCTTCCAGATTGCCCCGGATCTGGTGTTCGCAGCCAAACAGCCGGTCTGCCGTTTCCATCAGGCCATTTCCGTTCGCCGTGGCGGGTGTCTGCAGCTGCATATTCACGACTTCGGAGAAAACGCCTTCGCTACCGAAGGAAGTCAACGCCCAGATGCCCCGCAAGCTGGACGCCACCGCGGGATAACCGAAGTTGAAACGCGAAATCTCCACCTCCTGCTCGCCGGGAAGCGTGATGAATCCCGAAACGCCGCTGGTGAAGCGCATGCTGACCTGGCCCATATTGCGGTCCTCGGATCCCGAAAGCGGGCCGCTGCCCAGGTGGCGACCGCCCTTGTAGCGCATCAGCGGCGCAGAAAAGCGGTTGTTGCTCAGTGCACCTGAGGTCATGTAGAAGCTGGGCTGGCCATTGCTCTCATAAGCATACATTTGCATGACCAGCGTGCCGTTCTGTGCGTCGATGGCCAGCCCGCGCCCGGGTTTGCCATCAAGCTCCGAAGTCACGACCCAGGTGCCATTGCTGGGCATGAACGCGTGCGCCAGGCCGCAGCCCAGCAAGGTGGCCGTAGCCAGTAATTTCTTGAACATGAGTCTCTCTTTATGAGTGAATGGTGAGATCTTTGAATGATTTCGCAGGGGGTGGATTTTCAACGAAATCCGCCAGTTTCGGGAGATCTCTTGGAAGGTCGCAGGGCATGGATGCACTTCTGAAGTGATCGCTCGATAGATCCAGATGGCGAAGCATCTCAAACGGTGCATTTCTTGGAGGATTCAGCGCTGCGCAGCAACCTGTCAGACGCTTTTCTCGAGATTTTATGCAGCGGATTCTCGATGAACTTGAAGTAGAGCAAGGAGCAGACCACGACTGACACCAGATACACCAGCAGCGATAGCTTTCCGCCCCCTATCCACAGCAGGCCCGGAATCTTGGGGAAAAGCAGGCCGTAGAGAATCACCATCAAGGGAATGTGCAGCAGGTACAGCGCATAGGAGGCATCGCCCAGCCTGCAGAAGAAGCGGCTCAACGGGCTGCCGGACGACGGCAGCAATGCGGCCAGCGCCACCAGCCCCACGGACGCGCTGCCAAACAGCATCACCCGTTCCGGATAGTAGAGAAATGCAGCCATGCCGACACCCAGGAAACCGCCGTATTTCTGTGCCCAGATGCTCGCGCACAGTGCAATGGCGGTGAATATGGACCATGCTGCAATCGACTGCCGAGGCTTTCTTTGAATCCACTCGCTCAGCAGAAAGCCGGCAATGAATTCAATGATCAGTGGAGATGTCAGAAAAACATTCAAGAGGAAATTGTTTTCCCTGGGCGTTGCCGATCGATAAACCCCCAGATTGAATTGCACGGCTACGATCATCACAAATGTTGCCAGCAACGCAAGAAATACCGGAACGGCCTGCTTTCGTGTGAAGCAGAGCATGGCACCAATCAGTAGATAGAAATAAAGCTCATAGGTCAGCGTCCAGGAGACATTGAGCAGATAGAACTCCTGGGGCAGCAGCAGAAATGAATTCCAGCGGCTGATTTCGGGCCCGTTGAAGATGCCAAGCCAGACGCTGAGAAAAAGCACCAGCAGGAAGGCGGGCCAGTAGCCGCTGTAGATTCTCAAAAAGCGCCGGAAGACAAAGCTGGATGCAGTGCCAGCTCCGGGCCGCATAGGGCGCGTGGTCTCGGCCATGATGAAGCCGCTGATGACGAAGAAGATATCGACACCAGCGAAACCATAGACGGAAATCTCGGTGATCCACGCCGGGATGTTGGCGTAGTGGGCCGGATGCACATTGGGCGGAAGCGTGTGGTGCAGAACCACGAGAAAGGCGGCAATGAAGCGCAGTATTTGTATGTTTTTATAGATCATGCAGCCAAGGTGATACCTGAAAGTGCATGCCTGACTGACATGCGGTTGCGATATGGGGCATGAATCTGCAGAAATCTTCTGCCATGCGGGCAGGCGCCATCCTAAACCAAGACGGCTCTACGGCGGGCCGGTGGCTGCACTCCGCTGGCCAATGCAGAAAGCTGCCTGTTGGGCAGCTTTGCTCTTGGTCTTGTGGAGCTACGGTGCAATATGAACCGGCGCAAGAGTGTGTGACTATCTGGCCAAGGGTTTCATGTTGGCAAAGCTGTCCTGCCTGCTTCCATCCCGCCCGATGGCCCATGCGCACCACGCCGATACCGCGCCCGCAAACACCACATACAGGCACACCAGCCACGGGCTGCCACCGGCCGTCTTGACCAGCGCCGTCGCAATGATGGGCGTGGTGCCGGACGCGAAGATGCCCGAGAACTGGTAGACGAAGGAAATGCCGGTGTAGCGCACCTTGGCGTCGAACAGGTCGCAGAACAGCGCGGCTTCGGGACCGTAGACCGCCGCGTAGAGAATGCCGAAGGGCACGACGATGGCGATCCAGATCAGCAGCACATTGCCGCCGCTGTGGGCCATGAGCCAGAAGGCGGGGAAGGCCGAGATGGCGGTGATCAGCGATCCCCACAGATACACGCGGCTGCGGCCAAGGCGGTCGGACAGGCGGCCGAACAGCGGAATCGTGAAGCACATCACCACGGCGGCGACCATCACGCCGATCAAGGCGTCGGTGCGGCTGATCTGCAGGGTGGAGGTCAGGTAGCTGATCGAGAACACGCCGAAGACGTTGAAGAAAACGCCGTCGATATAGCGTGCGCCCATGCCCTTGAGCACATTGCCCGGATAGCGCCGCATCATGTCCATGAAGGGAATCGCGGTCTCGGCATTGCGTGCCTTGACGGCCGCGAATTCGGGCGTCTCCTTCACATGCAGGCGGATGTACATGCCCACGGCCACCATGAGTCCCGAGATCAGGAAGGCGACGCGCCAGCCCCAGGCCATGAATTGCTCCTCGGTGCACAGCCAGGACAGCAGGGCCACCACGCCCGAGGCCATGAACAGGCCGATGGCCAGGCCCACCTGCGGCAGGGAGGCGTAGAAGCCCCGCTTTTCCTTGGGCGCGTATTCGTAGGCCATGAGCACGGCGCCGCCCCATTCGCCGCCCAGGCCTATGCCCTGGGCCACGCGCAACAGCAGCAGCAGGATGGGGGCGGCCACGCCGATCTGCGCATGCGTGGGCAGCAGGCCGATCAGGAAGGTGGACACGCCCATGATCATCAGCGTGACCACGAGGATGCTCTTGCGCCCCACGCGGTCGCCGAAGTGCCCGAAGATCACCCCGCCCAGCGGCCGCGTGACGAAGCCCACGGCAAAGGTGGTGTAGGCCAGCAGCGTGGAGATCAGCGGATCGTCGCTGGGAAAGTACAGCTTGCTGAACACGATGCCGGCGACCACGCCGTACAGGAAGAAGTCATACCACTCGATGGTTGCGCCGATGAGCGCGGAGGTCACCACCTTGCGGATGACCCTGGGATCGGTTGCCGTCGTCATGCTGTCTCCTGGTTGTCTGTCGCATTGCCGGGATGCAGGAACGGGCAGTCATGCGACCTTGAGCTGCCCTGTCTCTCCGTGCCTGTCTTCGCGAACCATGTCGGCGGCCTTCTCGGCCATCATCACCACGGGCGCGTTGGTGTTGCCCGAGACCAGGGTGGGCATGACCGAGCAATCGACCACGCGCAGGCCGGCCATGCCGTGCACGCGCAGCCGCGCATCGACCACGGCCAGGGCGTCGCTGCCCATGCGGCAGGTGCCGCTGGGGTGGAAGATGGTGGCGCCGTGGTCGCGGCAGAACTCCAGCAGTTGCGCATCGCTGTGCGCATCGGGGCCGGGCTTGACCTCGCGCTTCACGAAGGGGCGCATGGCCGGCGTGTCGGCAATGGCGCGTGCCGCGCGCACGGCCGCCACATTGGTGCGGCGGTCCAGGTCGGTGGCCAGGTAGTTGGGCTGGATGGAAGGCGGCTCGAAGGCATCGCGCGAGCGGATGCGCAACTGCCCGCGCGACTCGGGCCGCAGCTGGCAGACCGACATGGTGAAGCCCGAGTACGGATGGACCTGCCCGCCTGCCATGTCGGCCGACAGCGTGGAGACGTGGAACTGGATGTCGGGCGTGGCGGCCACGGGCCGGCCTTGCTCGTCCCTGAGCGCACGCATGAAGCAGCCGCCCTGGTTGATGCCCACGGCCAGCGCGCCCGAGCGGAACAGCAGCCACTCCAGCCCCAGCCGCGTCCTGCCCATCCAGGAATTGAGCTGGTCATTGGTGGTGATGGGCTGGCTGCATTCGTAGCCCAGGCGGATCTGAAGATGGTCCTGCAGGTTCTCGCCCACGCCCGGCAGATCGTGCACCACGGGAATCCCCAGGGACTGCGACAGCGCGGCCGGACCTATGCCCGACAGTTGCAGCAGCTGCGGCGACTGGATGGCGCCTGCCGACAGAATCACCTCGGCCCGCGCCCGGGCCTGGCGCTCCTGCCCGCCTTGCCGGTAGCGGATGCCGGTGGCGCGCCGGCCGCGCACTACCAGCTGCGTGGCCATGGCGTCGGTCTCTATGCGCAGATTGGGGCGGCGCCGGGCCTCGCCCAGATAGGCCTTGGCCGTGCTGCAGCGCAGGCCCTTGTGGGTGGTGAGCTGGTAGTAGCCTGCGCCTTCCTGGTCGCGGCCGTTGAAGTCCTCGGTGCGGGGCACGCCGACCTGGCCTGCACCGGCAATGAAGGCCTCGATCAGCGGATGCTGTGCGCCGATGTCCGAGACCTTGAGCGGCCCGTACGCGCCATGGCCCGGGAAGGCGCCGCGCGCATTGCCTTCGGACTTCACAAAGTAGGGCAGCACCTCCTCATACGACCAGCCCGCATTGCCCAGCGCCGCCCAGTGGTCGTAGTCCTGGCGCTGGCCGCGCACATAGATCAGGCCGTTGATCGAACTGCTGCCGCCCAGCGTGCGGCCGCGCGGCCAGTAGATGCGCCGGCCGTTCATGTTGGGGTCCGGGTCGGTCTCGAACTTCCAGTTGTAGACGGGGCTCCACATGGTCTTGCCGTAGCCGATGGGCAGGTGGATCCAGGGCGAGCGGTCCGGCGGGCCGGCCTCCAGCAGCAGCACCCGCGTGGCCGGGTCCTCGGACAGGCGCGCGGCCAGCACGCAGCCGGCAGAGCCGGCTCCCACAATCACGTAGTCATAGCTGTCGATGGGGTCTGGCATGCAGTGGCTCCTTTTTGAGTTTCTTTAAAAGGAACTATTTGTTCCTTTGA
Source organism: Delftia sp. UME58 (assembly GCF_014170385.1). Classification (NCBI taxonomy): domain Bacteria; kingdom Pseudomonadati; phylum Pseudomonadota; class Betaproteobacteria; order Burkholderiales; family Comamonadaceae; genus Delftia; species Delftia sp. UME58. The sequence goes on along the minus strand of NZ_LZZV01000028.1, from coordinate 16,539 downwards.
GTGAAACTTATTCGCTGCTGCGCTGGACCGCAACCCCGCGCAAACCCTTGCCGGCTCCTGGCGATCAGGCATGATCGAAAGCGTTTCCGGCCTTCCACACGACACGACACCGCCCCATGCCGCCATCCCTTGCCAGCGCTGCCCCGGACCCCACCCCTGCACGGCAGGACGAAGCGAACTCGGTCTCCGATCGCTCCCTGGCCGTGCTCGATTTCGTGACCCAGGCCGAGGCCCCGCCGGGGCTCATGGACATCGCAGCCGCGCTCAACCTGCCCAAGGCCACGGCCTCGCGCCTGTGCGCCCACCTGGAGGCGCGGCAGTGGCTGCTGCGCCATGAGGGCGACCGAAGCTTCTCCCCGGGCCCCAAGCTGCTGAGCCTGGCTGTGCGCGCCCTGCAAGCCGACCCGCGCCAGGCCCTGCGCCATGAGCTGCTGTCCCAGCTGGTGGCCCGTCTGGGCGAGACCTGCAACCTCACCGTGCTGGACGGCACGCGCGTGCGCTACCTGGACCGTGTCGAGACCCACTGGCCGCTGCGCATCCAGCTGGAGGCCGGATCGATGGTGCCCATCCACGCCACGGCCAGCGGCAAGCTGTTCCTGGCCCATATGCCTGCGGCCCGGCGCGCGGCCATCCTGGACAGCGTGGAACTCACCGCCTGCACGGCCAACACGCTGACCACGCCCGAGGCGCTGGCGCAGGAGTGCGCGCGCATCGTGCGCGAAGGCCACTCCTGCGACCGCGAGGAATTCATGCGCGGCATGATCGCCGTGGCCGTGCCCGTGCGCGACGCCAAGGGCCAGTGCCGCGCCACGCTGGCCGTGCATGCGCCCGAGGCGCGCATGCCGCTGGCGCAGGCGCTGGAGGGCCTGCCGCACCTGAAGGAAACGGCCCAGCGCATGGCCGGCCTGCTCTTCTGAGGCGCTGGGCACCCCAGAAATAAGGCCCCCACGCTACCCTTGCTGCGCAAGGTCCGCTGCCCCCCCCAGGGGGCAGCTTTTTGCCTTGGGGCGGCCCGGCGGCAAAAAAAGGCCCCCACGCTACCCTTGCTGTGCAAGGTCCGCTGCCCCCCCAGGGGGCCGCTTTTTGCCTTGGGGCGGCCCGGCGGCAAAAAAAAAGGGCCTCACTCGGAGGCCCTTGTCGTCACTGGAAGCCCAGCGTATGCGGCAGCCAGGTGGATAGCGCGGGGATGAAGGTCAGCAGGCACAGCACCACGAAGTGGGCCAGCAGGAACAGCGGCATCTCGCGCGTGAGATCGGTGATGGACACGCGCGTGGCCACCGAGGTCACGAACAGCAGCCCGCCCACGGGCGGCGTGATCATGCCCAGCGTCAGGTTCACGATCACCACCATGGCGAAGTGCGTGGGATCGATGCCCAGGCTGAACGCAATGGGCGCCAGGATGGGCACCAGGATCATCACGCCGGGCAGCGGCTCCATGAAGATGCCGAACACCAGCAGCAGGATGTTCACCGCGATCAGGAACAGGGTGGGCGACAGCTGCCAGCTCACGATCAGCTCGGACAGGTACTGTGGGATGCCCTCCACCGTCAGCACCCAGGCAAAGGCGGCCGAAGTCGCCATCACCAGCAGCACCGAGGCCGTCAGCATGGCCGAGCGCGCCGCAATGCCCGGCAGCGCCGACCACTGCAGCGTGCGGTACACCCACTTGCCGCAGACCAGGGCATAGAACACGGCCACCACCGATGCCTCGGTGGGCGTGAAGATGCCGAAGCGGATGCCCACCACGATGAGCACGATCAGCATCAGCGCGGGAATCGCCTTGAAGCTGTTGATCCACATCGTGCGGCCGTCAGGACGTGGCTCGGTGGAGCGGTAGTCGCGCTTCCTGCACACCCACCAGTTCACGGCGGCCATGGCCAGCGCGATCAGGATGCCGGGGATGAAGCCGGCCATGAACAGGCCGCCCACGGAGACGTTCTCATCCTGCAGCGCGTAGATGATCATGCTCACCGACGGCGGAATGATGGGCCCCACGATGGCCGTGCTGGCCGTCAGCGCCGCCGCGTAGGAGCGCGCGTAGCCGGCCTTGTCCATCATCTTGACCATCATCGAGCCGGGGCCGGCCGCATCGGCCAGGGCCGAGCCCGAAATGCCCGAGAACAGCGTCAGCGACAGCACATTGGCATAGCCCAGGCCGCCACGCAGATGGCCCACGAACTGCGCTGCAAAGCGCAGCAGCACATGCGTGAGCGCACCGCCCGACATCAGCTCGGCCGCCAGGATGAAGAAGGGCACGGCCATCAGCGGAAAGCTGTCTATGCCCGTGAACATCTCCTTGAACACGATGAGCTGCGGATAGCGGCCGCCCACGAAGACGGCCAGCGCGGCGGAGATCGCCAGCGCGAAGGCCACCGGAAAGCCCAGCGTGAGCAGGACGATGATGGCGATGAAAAGCGTGATACCCATGATGTGCGTTCGAATCAGTTATTCATGGCAGAGCGATGGAACTGACATGCTCCAAGGCAGGAGACACCAAGCAAGGGCCGCCCCGCAGCGAGGGTGTCGTCCCCTGGGGGAAGGCGCGCAGCGACTCAGGGGGGTCATATGGATGCGGCTGCGTCGGCATCCATCTCGTCCGATTCGGCGAAGGAGCCGTCTGCGATATAGCCGCGCGCAATGAACAGCAGATGCACCAGCATCAGCACGAAGCCCACGGGCATGGCCGCGTAGACGAAGGAGATCGGAATGTCCGTGGCCGCCGTGGTCTGGAAGCGCGTGGCCCAGACGTACTGCGACGAGGCCACCGCCATCACCGCGCAGAACAGGCCCACGCCCAGCACCACGAGGCGGCGAAGCCATTGCGCCTTGCGCGTGCCCACCGAGCGGTGCAGGTTGTCGATGGCCACATGGCCGCCGAAGCGCAGCACCAGGCCCGCGCCCAGGAAGGTGACCCAGATCATCATGTGCCGGGCCACTTCCTCGGCCCAGACAATGGAGTCGCCCGTGGTGTAGCGCAGCACCACATTGGCAAACACGATGCAGGCCATGGCCAGCAGCAGCACGATCAGCAGCCAGCGGTTGCAGGCCACAAGGGCGCGTTCGATTCGGTTGAGCATAGGAGTGGGCGAGGGCAGGAGGGGAGTGGCGCAAGGGCCGGGCTGCCGCCGGATGTCAGATCATCGGCGCAGGCGCCGTGCGGGGCCACAGGTGTTGCCCGCAGCGGGGCGCCCTGCATTGCGGGCCGCAGCCCGCAATGCGTCAGGGGATTACTTGGCGTTGGCGATGGTGTCCAGCGTCTTCTGGCCGAACTTCTTCGCGTATTCCTTGTAGGCCGGCTCCAGCGCGGTGCGGAAGGCGGCTTGGTCCACCTTCTCCACCACCTGCATGCCATGGCTCTTGGCCTCTTCCACGCCCTTCTTCTCCACCGTGTCCACGAACACGCGCGAAGCGATGGCGCCCGACTTGGCGCCCTGCGTGAAGGCCGCCTTCTGGCTGTCGTTCAGCGTGCCCCAGAACGAGGGCGACACCAGCAGGGCCATGGGCGCGTACACATGGGCCGTCAGCGTCAGGTGCTTTTGCACCTGCCACAGCTTGGCCGAGGCCAGCACCGAGATCGGGTTCTCCTGGCCATCGATCGTGCCCTGCTGCAGCGCACCGATCACCTCGGGCCAGGACATGGGTGTGGGCGATGCGCCCAGCGTGCGGAAGGCCGTGATGTGCACGGGGTTCTCGGTCACGCGGATCTTCAGGCCCTTGAGATCGGCCACGCCGTTGACGGCGTGCTTGTTGTTGGACAGGTGGCGAAAGCCCTGCTCGCCCCAGGCCAGCGCGACCAGGCCGCGCTTGCTGAACTTGGCCAGCAGCTCCTGGCCGAAGGCGCCGTCCAGCACGGCGCGCGCATGCTGCGTGTCGCGGAACAGGAAGGGAATGTCCACCACGCCCACATCGGGCACGAAGTTGCTGATGGCGCCCGTGGAGACGATGGCCGCCTCCACCGTGCCCAGCTGCAGGCCCTCGATCAGCTCGCGCTCGCCGCCCAGCGCGGACGCGGGGAACTGCTTGAACTTGTAGGCGCCGTTCGTGCCCTTCTCCACCGCATCGGCCCAGGCCTGGGCCGCCGCACCGTAGTGCGAATTCACGGCCAGGGCGTAGCCCACCTTGACCTCCTTGGTCTGGGCCAGTACGGCGCCAGCCGAAGCAGCCGCCATGGCGGCCACGCAGGTCGAAAGAAGGGTGCGGCGGATCATTTGCATAGCGGCAGTCTCACTTGTTGTGTGTTGAAAAATGGCCCCCACGCTCCCCTTGCAGGGCAAGGTCTGCGGCCCCCCGCAGGGGGCCGCTTTTCATCCTGGGGCGGCCCGGCGATGAAAAAAAGAGCCCATGGATTGTAGTGACCACTCCCCTTGTGGCGACCACGTACAAAGCGCTCGTCATGTGCGTTGAGGTGCATCTGATTTGGCGATGTCGCGGGCAGCGATCGGCATATCAACCAATGGACAGACGCACCGGCTTTCCCACGCGGCTCAACATTTCAACCAGGGCGTCAATGGTGAACTTTGCAGTCTTTCTGTTCACCACATCCGAGATGCGCGGGCGGGACACCATCAGGATCTCTGCCGCGTCTGACTGCTTCAGGTGATGCTGTGCAATCCATTGCGCCAGCTCCGCCATCAGTTGCTCCTTGAGAAGATGGGTGTCGTTGATCTGCTGGCGCGATGCAGCTTGCAGCTTCAATGCCTCGTCTTCAGGAAAGCCCAGCTCCAGAAAGAGGTTTGCCTTCGCCTTGGTCACATGGCGGATTTCTGTATCGATCTTCATTTGTTGGCCTTTCTCATGTGGACCACGGCACGGTAGCGCGCCGATGCGATGTCCTTGTCGTGCCGGCTTGTCACCTGTGATTTCTTCTGGAAGCAGTGCAATACATAGACCGCTTCCTCGAACTTGGCCACATACATCACCCGGAACGCTCCGCTGGCGTCCCTCACGCGGATCTCCCGTGTCCCGGCGCCCACGTCGTCGAAGGGTTTCCAGTCCTCCGGTTCCTGGCCTGCCTGGACCTTGCTCAACTGAAAGCCCGCATCTCGCCTGGGGCCTGCGGGAAAGTCCCGCAGATCGTCGTATGAGGATCCGACCCAGCGGATGTCTTTGTCCTGCTCCATGGAAGATCCTTGTATAAAATTTTATACAGGCATGCCGAAGGCGTAAAGCGGCTGTATGGCCTTTCGAGTGCGTGCATCAAAGCAAAAACGCCCGAGGCGCAGGCATCGGGCGTTTTGCGTCATGGCAGGGGTGCCGTCTTCGTGCGCACGGCTCAGCGTGCCCCGATCCGCTCGAACTCGCTCTCCACCGCCGCATGTGCTTTCAGGATGCTTTGCGAAGGCGCAGGGCCCATGCGGCTGACGACCACCGTGGCCAGCCAGGCCAGGATGAAGCCGGGGATGATCTCGTACAGGCCCAGCCAGCCGAACTGCTTCCACACCAGCACCGTCACGGCGCCGGTGATGATGCCTGCCAGCGCGCCGCCGCGCGTCATGCGGCGCCAGAACAGCGACAGGATGATCACCGGGCCGAAGGCGGCGCCGAAGCCGGCCCAGGCATAGCTGACCATGCCCAGCACCTTGGAGTCGGGGTTGCTGGCGATGGCGATGGCGATCAGCGCCACCAGCAGCACCATGGCGCGGCCTATCCAGACCAGTTCGATCTGGCTGGCGTTCTTGCGCAGGAAGGTGCGGTAGATGTCCTCGGTCAGCGCGCTGGAGCACACCAGCAGCTGGCACGACAGCGTGCTCATCACGGCCGCCAGGATGGCCGCCAGCAGCGCACCCGAGATCCAGGGGTTGAACAGCTGCTTGGTGATTTCCATGAACACCGTCTCGGCATTCGCGTTCACGGCGGCCACGCCTTCGGGATGGGCCGCGAAGTAGGGGATGCCGATGAAGCCCACGGCCACGGCGCCGGCCAGGCACAGGATCATCCAGGTCATGCTGATGCGGCGGGCCGAGGGAATGGTCTGCACCGACGAGGCCGCCATGAAGCGCACCAGGATGTGCGGCTGGCCGAAGTAGCCCAGGCCCCAGGCCAGCAGCGAGACCACGCCCACGAAGCTGGCGCCACGGAACAGGTCGAACTTCTCTGCCGCCACGATGGCGTGCAGGTCCTGGCCCGGCTGCAGATGGCCCTGCACGGCCAGCCAGGCGATCACGGGCGCCAGGATCAGCGCCGTGATCATCATCGAGGCCTGGATGGTGTCCGTCCAGCTCACGGCCAGGAAGCCGCCGATGAACACATAGGCGATGGTGCACAGCGCGCCCACCCACAGGGCCGTGCTGTAGGGCATGCCGAACATGTTCTCGAACAGGCGCGCGCCCGCCACCACGCCCGAGGCGCAGTACAGCGTGAAGAACACCAGGATCACCACGGCCGTCACGATGCGCAGCACGTTGGAGTGGTCCTCGAAACGGTTGGCCAGATAGTCGGGCAGCGTCAGCGCATTGCCGGCGCGCTCGGTGTACAGGCGCAGCCGCGCTGCCACCAGGCGCCAGTTCAGGTAGGCGCCCAGGATCAGGCCGATGGCGATCCAGGCTTCCGACAGGCCGGACAGGTAGATGGCGCCTGGCAGGCCCATCAGCAGCCAGCCGCTCATGTCCGAGGCGCCGGCCGACAGCGCCGTCACGAAGCTGCCCAGGCTGCGGCCGCCCAGGATGTAGTCGGAAAGATTCTTGGTGCTGAAGTAGCCGATGGCGCCGATGCCGAGCATGGCGACCAGGTAGATGGCGAACATGATCGCCGTCGGGTCGTTCCAGTTGAATTGCATTGAAGTGTCCTGCGTTGGTCGTGTTTTTTCGGGTGGTGCGGGGCGCTTGCCAGGGGCCGGTTGTGCCGGCCCCGGCCGTTCAAGCCATGGTCATGAGCTGTGCATTGCCGCCTGCGGCGGCGGTATTGGTGCTGATGGATTGCTCGTGGAACAGCGCGGCCAGGTCATAGCCGCGGCCCGCATGCAGCTCGTCGCTGTTGCGGCTTTCCACGCGCACCAGGGCGCCATCGCGTGCGGCGACCTGGGCGCAGACCTGCAGCAGGGCGTCGCCGTCGCCCTCGAACAGCAGGGCGGCCATGGGCGCTGCCGCATCGGCCAGGGAGTCGGCGCTGGCGCTGTGCAGCCACGGCACGCCGGCGTCGCCAGCGGCCGCGCGCAGCGTCTGCCAGGTGGCGGCGCATCCGTGGTCGGTGCCGGCCTGGGCGCCGGGCAGCACGGCATGGCAGGCGTTGCCGCTGGCCAGGGCCGCCGCCACCTGGGCCACCAGGCCCAGCGGCGTGCGCGGCAGTGCCCAGACGGGGCCGCGCGGCAGCAGGCGGTAGCGGTTGGATTCGCCCGTGGGGCCGGGCAGCAGCATGGCGGCGTCAAGGCGCGAGGCGGCCAGGGCCTCGTCACAGGCGGCCAGGGCCTGCACCTGCTCATCGGCGGACATGTCCTGGGGCGGAGCCTTGGACAGCGTCTCGCGCAGCAGGCCCAGCAATTGCAGCGGCGCCTGGGCGGGCGACTCCACCCTTGCAAAGACCGACAGCGCCGCGCTGGCAGGCCCCTGCACCAGCCGGTGCAGGTACAGCGGGCCGCCGGCCTTGGGCCCCGTGCCGGACAGGCCCATGCCGCCAAAGGGCTGCACGCCCACCATGGCGCCGATCACATTGCGGTTCACATAGATATTGCCCGCATGCACGCGCTGGGTGAGGTGGGCAATGGTCTCGTCGATGCGGCTGTGCACGCCGAAGGTCAGGCCGTAGCCGGTGGCATTGATGCCATCGACCAGCGCGTCCAGCTGCTCGCGCCTGAAGCGGATCACATGCAGCACGGGGCCGAAGACCTCGCGCTGCAGGCGCGTGGTGCTGTCGATCTCGATGAGGGCCGGGGCCACGTAGTGGCCATTGAGCACGCCGTCCTTGCGTTCCACGCGCGTGACCTTCTGGCCCGCTGCGGCCATCTGCTCTATGTGCTGCTCGATCTGGCGGCGCGCCGCATCGTCGATCACGGGGCCCACATCGGTGCTCAGGCGGTCGGGGTTGCCCAGGTTCCACTCCTGCAGCGCATCGCGCAGCATGGTCAGCGTGCGGTCGGCCACATCGTCCTGCAGGCACAGCAGGCGCAGGGCAGAGCAGCGCTGGCCGGCCGAATCGAAGGCCGAGGCCAGCACATCGGCCACCACCTGCTCGGCCAGGGCCGAGGAGTCCACCACCATGGCGTTCTGGCCGCCGGTCTCGGCAATCAGCGGAATGGTGCGGCCCGCAGGCGACAGGCGGCTGGACAGCTGGCGTGCAATCAGGCGCGCCACCTCGGTGGAACCCGTGAACATCACGCCCGCTACCTGGGCATGGGCCACCAGGGCCGCGCCCACGGTCTCGCCCGTGCCCGGCACCAGTTGCAGCGCGTCGCGTGGCACGCCAGCCTCGTGCAGCAGGGCCACCATGGCGGCGGCCGTCAGCGGTGTCTGCTCGGCAGGCTTGGCCAGCACCGTGTTGCCGGCGGCCAGGGCCGCAGCCACCTGTCCGCAGAAGATGGCCAGCGGGAAATTCCAGGGACTGATGGCCAGCACCACGCCCAGAGGGCGCTGCGCGGCGTTGTCGAAATGCGCGGCCGCCTGGGCGCCGTAGTAGCGCAGGAAGTCCACGGCCTCGCGGACCTCGGCCACGGCGTTGGCAAGGGTCTTGCCTGCCTCTCGCATGATCAGGCCCATCAGCGGCTGGCTGCGTTGCTCCAGCAGGTCGGCGGCGCGGGCCAGCGCGTCGGCACGGGCGGCGGGCGGTGTGCCGGCCCAGATGGGCGCGGCCTGCGCGGCGCGCGCGGCGGCGGCTTCGGCTTCGGCCGCCGTGGCCTCGCGCACCCAGCCCACGATGTCGGACAGCTCGGCCGGGTTGCGCATGGGCTGCCAGCCTTCGGTACGCGCCGGGTCGGCAGGCAGGTCGGCATCTGCGGGGGCGGCCAGATAGGTCTGGCGCGTGCTGTGCAGCAGCGCGGCGGCCAGCGAGGCCAGTTGCTGCTCGTGCGCCAGGTTCAGGCCCTGGGAGTTGGCGCGTGCCTGCCCTGCCTTGTCACCCTGCTGCGCGAACAGATCGGCCGGCAGCGCAATGCGCGGGTGGGGAGCGCCCAGCCGGCCTTCATGGCGCGCGATCTTCATCACCTCATCTACCGGGTCGGCCACCAGGTCGGAGACCGGCACGGAGGCATCGCCGATGCGGTTCACGAACGAGGTGTTGGCACCGTTCTCCAGCAGGCGGCGCACCAGGTAGGCCAGCAGCGTCTCATGGCTGCCCACGGGCGCATAGATGCGGCAGGGGCGGGCCAGCTTGCCTTCGGAGGCCGGGCCCGTCACCTGTGCGTACAGCGGCTCGCCCATGCCGTGCAGGCACTGGAACTCGTACTGGCCGCTGTAGTAGCTGCCGCCCACGGCCTGGGCCAGGTGGTAAATGCTGGCCAGGGTCTGCGCGTTGTGCGTGGCGAACTGGGGGTAGATGGCATCGGGCGCATCCAGCAGCTTGCGCGCGCAGGCCAGGTAGCTCACATCGGTATAGACCTTGCGCGTATAGACGGGGTAGCCGGCCTGGCCGCCTTCCTGGGCGCGCTTGATCTCGCTGTCCCAGTAGGCGCCCTTGACCAGGCGCACCATCAGGCGGCGGCGGCTGCGGCGGGCCAGGTCCACCAGGTAGTCCAGCACCTGCGGGCAGCGCTTCTGGTAGGCCTGGACCACAAAGCCTATGCCGTTCCAGCCCTTGAGCGAAGGCGCGGCACACAAGGCCTCCAGCAGGTCCAGCGACAGCTCCAGCCGGTCGGCCTCTTCGGCGTCGATGTTCATGCCGATGTCGTACTGCTTGGCCAGCTCGGCCAGCTGCAGCACGCGCGGCAGCAGCTCGGCCATCACGCGCTCGTACTGCGCGCGGCTGTAGCGCGGGTGCAGGGCCGACAGCTTGATGGAAATGCCCGGCCCCTCGAAGATGCCGCGCCCGTTGGAGGCCGCGCCAATCGCGTGGATGGCCTGCTCGTAGGCCTGCAGGTAGCGCTGTGCGTCGGAATCGGTGGCGGCCGCCTCGCCCAGCATGTCGTAGCTGTAGCGAAAGCCCTGCTTTTCATAGGCGCGGCTGTTGGCCAGCGCCTCGGCAATGTCCTGGCCCGTCACGAACTGCTCGCCCATCAGCTTCATGGCGCGGTGCACGCCCTGGCGGATCAGCGGCTCGCCGCCCTTGCCGATCACGCGCGTCAGCGCCGACGACAGGTTCTTCTCGCTGCTCGTGGACGTGAGCTTGCCCGTCAGCACCAGGCCCCAGGCCGCGGCGTTGACGAACAGCGAGGGCGAGCGGCCCACATGGGCACGCCAGTCGCCCTTGCTGATCTTGTCGCGGATCAGCGCATCGCGCGTGGCACGGTCGGGAATGCGCAGCAGCGCCTCGGCCAGGCACATCAGCGCCACGCCTTCCTGGCTGGACAGCGAGAACTCCTGGACCAGCGCCGCCACGCCGCTGCCGGCCGGCGCATCGCGCAGGCCCTGCACCAGGCGGGTCGCCAACTCGCGCACCTTGTCGGCCTGCTGGGCATCCTGGGCGCGTGCCAGCGGCAGCAGCACCGGCAGGCACTCGGGCTCGGGCCGGTGCCAGGCTGCCGTGATGGCAGCGCGCAACGGCGTCTGCGGCAGGATGGATTGGGCGAATTCCAGAAAAGGTTGCACCTCTTGGCCGGAGTTGGGTTGCGCCTCTTCGATCGCGACATCGCCCGGGCTGTCGCCTGCGCCTGCAAGCCGGATGGTGGTTGCCCCGCGCTCCAGCGCATCGACGTACTGGACGACGGCCTGTTTGATCAACCAGTGCGGTGTGCGCCCGATCTGCTGGGCTGCGACGCGGATGCGCTCGCGCAAGGCGTCGTCGACTTTGATGCCTACGGTGGTGGACATAATGGATTGGAAAGAGGAAGTGCTCTTCCGATGGCTGGGTGCAACCGGATTTGGCGTGATTTCACATGGGTTGCACCTTTTTTGATAGGGGGTAAACCCTTTGTGTTTTCCCAGGCAAGTTGCGTCCAAATGAGCCCGTCCGAGCCGGCAGCCCTCCAGCCTCCAGGATCTTCCCCTGGATGATTCCAGCGCCTGCGCTTACTGGCAATGGATGGTGAACTCTGCGGAAGCGTTGGCGTTTCCGGGTACGGCCCCGGTTCAGTCTGCACGGTGCGTCCCTGCAGCGGAATCGAGAACGCCGTCTGCCGATTTAAAGTGCACATGGACGTGCGCCGACCTTGCTTTTTTCAATCTGCTGCGCAGCCAAGCCGCCGGTTGCTGCTGTAAAACAGCAAGCAGGCGTGGCAGCACGAGTCAATGACTGCAAGGATGCGTTGTGTGCGGTACGGCCATGTAGTGCTGCGGGTCGCTGGCGCGCATAAGGGTGCTATCGGATTGCTTGTCCGTTGCCGCGCCCTGCCGCGTTTCCTGGGCCGGCGCGAGCGAACCCTTTCTTGGCAAGAGGGTTCGCTTCAGACTCAGGTCTTGTCGGCCGCCTTCAAGGCACTGATCTTCAGGCTGGGCTGCAGGATGGCCAGCGGACGGTCAGCCCGCAGGGTGCGCTGCGGTGGCTTGTGCTCGCCGGTGCCTGTGTCGTGCCCTGCCGCCACGGGAGTTCTGCCCGCGTTGCTGGTGACTGGCGCCGTGGTGGGCAAGGCGCTGATCTTGACGCTCATGCGCAGTCCGTTCAGGTCGCGCTCCAGCTTCAGTGCCTGCTGGCTGTCGCTCGCCTGTATGGCACGAGCGGGCTGCACTGCCGCCGTGGTGACTGCCGGGGCGCTGGCGACTGCCGTGGCCGGTGCTGCCGTGCGTTCCTGGGTCATGCCGGCCAGCGCCACGGCCGACGCAGCGTTGGAGGCAGGGGCGCCGGCCACGGCTGTCCTGGCATTGGCGGTTGCGGCGGTCTTGCCCGGCGGGGCCGATGCCACGTCGGTGGCCGCAGGCAGCAGCTTGTTGCTTGCCACGCAGGGCAGCTCCAGGCTTTGCGGCGGCTGGTAGGTGGTGCTGCGCTTTCTTTCAGGCAGGGTATAGGAGAGGTTGCAGCCCACCATGCCGGTGTCGGTCTTCCACTGCACCTGCAGCTCGCCCTGGTCGGACAGCCCGCGCGCCAGCAGCTTGCCAGCCTGGCCGATCACGCCCAATTCCTTGCCGTCCATGTCCAGTACGCTGGCGCCAAAGGGCACGGGCAGGTTGCCGGCCTGCCGCGCACGGATCACGGCCGAGCGGCCGTAGGCCGTCTTGAATACCAGCAGAGGCACGGCGCCGGCCAGTGGCGCGACGTGCTGGCTGGTTTCCTGGAGCTCCACGTCCGTCGACAGTCCCTTGGGGTCGATGGAGACCTCGTTCATCGAGAACGGCGTCAGATACGGGACGACGGCATAGCCCCGGCTGTCCACCTTCACGCCGGGCGCGTTGTTGATGCGCGCGCCTTCCGCGTTCTTGGCCTCCACGATGGCAAAGGTGTCGGACACCGATTGCGACAGCGTCACGCCGCCCGGGTGGGCCACGATGGCGCCACGCGCGCCCACCGAGAACTGCTGGTAGCCGCTGCTGGCGCTGACGCTGCCGCTGAGTTCGGTCTGCGATGCGCGGTAGGTGGCGTTGGCGCTGGCACTGGTACTGCTGCCGCTGCTGACATTCATGCCACCGGTGTTGTGGTTGGCGCTGAGGCCGTAGGAGATGGCGTTGTCGTCGCCCAGCAGCCCGGACAGGTTGGCCTGGGCCTGCACGCGGCCGTGCGAGTCGCGGTTGGTATTGGTGGAGAGCATCATGCCGCGCTCCATGCTGAGCGGAATCGACAGGCCCACGTGCAGGAACGTGTTGGACTGCCCCCAGGCATCGCGCTGGCGCGCTGCAGAGAGGTTGTAGGAGATGTTGCGGAAGGAGTTGCTGTAGCCAATGGCGTAGTCGACGTTGGAGCCCTGGCGGTTCCAGTACTTGGCAGTGGACGCCGTGAGGCTGAGGCTGCCTCCCCCGGGTCCGAACTGCTGGCCCATGACCAGGGAGGCACGGTTGCGCGGCCGGTACAGGTCCGTTGAGGGCCGTATCAGATCGGCCTGATCCCGCGCGCGCATGGCATCGTTGAGGCCGAAGAATCCGTTGGTGGAGTAGCGATAGGCGGCAATGGCCACATGGGTGCCGGTCTGCACAAAGGACTTGGCGTAGCTGGCGCGCAGGCTCTGTCCGGAAAAGGAGCCGTCATTGGGAATACGGGTGGAGGCGTGCGTCATGTCGGCGCCAAAGGCACCCCAGGGCGTGGTGAGCGCCGCGCCAATCATGGGCGAGATATGGCCCTTGGCCACGGACACGCCGCCGTAGCCGGTCAGCATGTTGGTGAAGCCGTGCTGCCAGGTCGCCTGCGAGAACAGCGGCGAGGTATTGGGCAGGTGGCGTACCACGCCCGCCGTGAGGCTGTAGCGGTCCTGCCCCTCGCGCAGCGACAGCGGTACGGCTGCGTAGGGCACGGCAAAGCTGCGCACGGCGCCATCGGCCTCGGTGATGCTGACCTGCAGGTCGCCGCCGTAGCCCGTGGGATAGAGGTCGTTGATGACGAAGGCGCCGGGCGCCACCGTGGTTTCGTAGAGCTTGATGCCGTTCTGCGTGATGGTGACACGGGCATTGGTGTTGGCCACGCCGCGCACCACGGGCGCGTAACCGCGCTGGGAGTCGGGCAGCATGCGGTCGTCACTGTTCAAGCGTATGCCGCGAAACGAGGTGGAGTCCATCAGGTCGCCACCCGTGTAGGTGTCGCCCAGTATGAGCTGGGAGGACCAGTCGGCAATGTCGCGCTGCGCGTAGGTGGAAATGTTCTGGTAGTTGCGCCCTCCGGTGTCCGCCCAGCTGAAGGAGCCGTTGTGCCGCAAATGCCAGCGGTCGATGTTGACGCCGCCATTCAGGCCCAGGTAGCTCTGCGTGGTGTTTTCTGCGTTGCTGGAGCGCCCGTGGTAGGTGTTGAACTGGTAGCCGAGCAGGCCGACAGGCACGCCGGCGCTCCATTGGTCCGGGCTGACATAGCCGCGCACCGAGCGGCGCAGCGAGGCCTGGGGCACGCTCAGGTCCAGTCGCTGCTTGCCGAAGTCGAAACTGGTGAAGGCGCCCGCAACGATCTGGTCCAGACGGTTGCAGCCACCGTCGGCAGCCAGCTTCAAGGTGGCCTCGGGCGGCAGGCGCGAGAGGTCGATGCCCACCTTCTCCAGCAGTGCTTTGTCCAGGCAGGGCAGCGCATCCTGCGAGCCGGCAGGGGCCTTGAACTGCACTTCGCTGCGGCCAACCCAGTTGCCGTTGATGTAGATGTCCGGGTTGTAGTTGCCTGCCGTGACCACGTTGGCGCGCGAGTAGCGCGAGACGTCAATGGTCTGCTGGCCGGCGTACAGAAAGCTGGGGTCGAATTCGACGGCAGCCGGCGTGGGCTGCCACTGGCCGGTGGACGTGGTGGTCGTGACTTCCTTTACCTGCTGGCCCTGCTGGGCCTCGGACTGCCAGCAGACCAGCACGGAGAGCAGCAGCGCATGGCCGGGCTTCAGCTTGAAGTGCCCGGCAGGGCCTTGCCCTGGCCCCGGCATTTTTCCTTGTCCTTGCATTGCATGCCGGCTTTTGATCCTCTTTTCTGAATCTGGAAAGACTGGCCTGATCATTTGCTTATCTCCTAATGCTGTGCGCCCGATGCAAAGTGAACGGCCAAGGCCGATGTACCAGTCCCGGTAAAGAGATTGATGCAGTTTCGCTGGGTATTAACGCTGGGTATCGGTGTGCTGGCCGGTCTGAAAATGCAGTGGCACTAGATAATCAGACCGGAGAGGACGGTGGATTCGCTTGGTTGTGTTCGAATTGCCCTTTTTATTGGGCGGAATTGCCAATCCTTGCTTCGTGGTTGAGACTGGCGCCCCAATCATTGATGCTGCTGAACATCACCGTGGCACCTGCCACGCCAGCCATATTGGCGCCCGCAGGTTCCTTGATTGGGAAGGTGGCCACCTGGCCGGGAAGAACGGGCCCAACGCCTGCCTCGAAGGATTTGCCGTCGAGCTGCACTTCAACGCCAGCCACATTGACCACGAAGGCGCTGGGATTGCGTGCTTTCAACACAGGCTGGTTTTTGGCGTCAACACCTGCCGACCATTGAAGCTGGGCAGGGGCTTCCTGGGCATTGCCGGGCAGATTGCCGGGCCGGTACATGAGCTTGACGCGGGTGCGAAAGGCGAACTGGAGATTGTTGGAGTCGCCTTCCATTTCCGCCTTGGGCGGGACGTCCAGTACGTTGAGCCAAAACAGGGATTCCTTGTCCGCAGGCAGTGCTTCGCCTGAATAGATGATGCGCAACGTCTGGCTCTTGCCCGCCTCGATGCGCATGATGGTGGGCATGATGACGAAGGGAACGTCAATATTCTCAGGCGATTCCTGGTTGTTGCCCTTGTCCAGCCAGGTCTGCACCAGGGCCGGCTTGCTGCCTTCGTTGGTGAGCTGGATGGTGGCTTCCTTCTCGCCACCGTGGAAGATGATGCGCGTGCCCGTCAATGTCACGCTGGCCTGTGCCGCCGTTCCAAGAAGAAGGGACAACAGGATGGCAGCAAGTCCATATGAACGTTTGATCGTCAGCATCGGAGAACTCTCTGGGTTTTGAGCGAAAGAATGGGGCCGGGCCCATGTCAGGAAAGCAGAGGACACGGCATATCGACCACCGCAAGGCGGCCGATATGCCTGAAGTCGGTGATTACTGATAGACCAGCGAGTAGGTCACCGAGGTGTCGGTACGGCCTGCGGTCACGGGGCCGGTGGCCACGTATTCAGAGGCGAAGCGGATGACGGCCCGGCCCGTGCCTCCGACCTTGTTGTCGATGTCCACAAAGCGCGATTGGGCGGAACCGATCCTCAGGCGCTCGTTGTTGCTTGGATCCACGATGGCGATCTGGACACCGGAGGCCACGGTGGGCCCACCAGCACCGCTGGCAGCTGCGGGATTGAGCATGCCGGTGACCAGGTCCACGTTGGGGCCGGCTTCGAAGAACACGGCGACCTTGGAGACAGGCGTCGAGGCGTTGGCGTCGGCGGCCAGCTCACAGCCACTGAGCTCCAGCGCGAACGCCTGGCGGCCGACCGTGGCGCCCACGGTGGCCAACTGGTTGTTCGCCACGTTGGGCAGCTTCACGCCGTCCTTGGCTGCGCCGTCGATCGTGGTGTCCACCTTGCAGGTGGTGTTGACCACCTCGCCCGTGAAGTTGATGGTGCCGTCTGCTGCTTGAGCGGTGTTCATGGCCATCATGACCAGGCCGGCAACCGATGTCAGCAATGCGATCTTTTTCATGGGTATTCCCTCAGTTGAAGAGATAAATGAATTCCAGCGGCGATGAATGCGCTGATGGAATATGAGACTGTGTGGATGGTTGAGTTGTTAATAAATCATCAGTGTTCCATGTTCACCTCATCAATCCAATGGTTGGTAACTGTCGGCATGTCAAGGAATGGCAGGGGTCGCGATAATGCTGGAATAGGTGGCGTCGCCGATATGGGGGAATTGTTCGGATGAGGGGTGTTGGGGAGGGGGGTGGAG
>NZ_LZZV01000027.1:0-655 GCF_014170385.1 Delftia sp. UME58 | reverse complement strand
AGCGCGCCGCCGTCCAGGACGGCCGCATGGTCCAGCGCCGCCTGCTTCTGCAGCGCCGTCCAGGCGTGGATGGTGTTTTCGCGTTGCTCGATACGGGCGAAGCAGGCCCGCACCAGTTGCACCGCGGTCAATTCGCGCCGTTGCAGCTTGTGCGCGGCTTCAAGCGCGCCAAGTCTGTTTAAGGCAGTAGACATGATCCTTTCCTCTTTACCGGAGTCGCGCATCACGCGCGGCAGCTGAACTACGCACCCGGTCCCCTTGACCGAGGGTCTGCCCTTGCTGATCCCGTGACCTATTTGCCACGAGTTCCAGCGGACCGATCCCAGCCATTGTGCGCGCCGCGTCAATTAGGAAAAACACCGAAAACATCATGTTTTCCCGGGTAATCCGACTGTGCCGCGCCATGGCTTTGTGTTGTTGCGTCGTTATCAGCATAGCGCAAACCCGTGCAATACAAAGGTCATATTTGTCTTGTAAGATGAAATCGTTTTCAGTAAACAGACAGCAATATAGATATGGCAACGCGCCCGTCGCCCCGCTTTTCAATCATCGAAGTGGCCCGCAAGGCCGGGGTATCCCCGGCGACGGTTTCGCGCGCGTTCAACCAGCCGGACATCGTCCATCCCGACACGCTGGCGCACATCCGCAACGTGGC
>NZ_LZZV01000026.1:0-1840 GCF_014170385.1 Delftia sp. UME58 | reverse complement strand
GCATAATCCGGCCAACGAATTCGCAAGAGACGATGGGTTGCGCGCGGCATGCGATCCCATACGAGTGACCACCCGGACGCGCCCGGGGTGCGAGGGGCGTCGATAAGCCCAAGGGAATCTGAAGGAGTCGCCGAAGGCGACGACGAAGATGACGCAGGGGAAGTCCGGAGCGAAGGCTCCGGACCGCAATCGTTGACCCGAGCACCCCGGGCCACCGGCGCGGGGCCTATCCGGGATTTTGTGTGCGGGGCATATCATGAGGAATAAAGATCATGGATATGCCGATGAAGAAGAGACGCACAGCAGCCGCGCAGGCGGCGGCCCGTGGGCCGCTGCCTGAAGTGCCGGCCGAGTTACTGGACCATCTGGTCAAGGGACCGATGACGCCCAGCGAGGTTCAAGACCTGTTCCTGTCGTTCCAGAAAGCGGTAATCGAGCGGACGATGGCCGCGGAGATGAACCTGCATCTGGGATATCGGCCAGGCCAAGACAAGCCCGAAGGCCAGGCCAACGAGCGCAACGGCGCCAGCGGCAAGACGGTGCTGACCGAGCATGGCCCGGTGCGCGTGGAGCTTCCCCGCGACCGGGACGGCTCCTTCGCCCCGATCCTGATCCCCAAGCATGAGCGGCGCTTCACCGGTTTCGATGACCGGATCATCTCCATGTACGCCCGGGGCATGAGCGTGCGCGAGATCCAGGCGTTCTTGGCCGAGAGCTATGGCACCGAGGTATCGCCGGACTTCATCAGCTCGGTCACCGACGAGGTCATGGCCGAGACGATTGCCTGGCAGAACCGGCCGCTGGAAGCGATGTACCCGGTGGTGTTCTTCGACGCGCTGCGGGTCAAGATCCGCGACGACGGCGGGGTCAGCAACAAGGCGGTGTACCTGGCGCTGGGCGTGCAGGCCGATGGCCAGCGCGACGTGCTGGGCCTGTGGGTCGAGCAGACCGAGGGGGCCAAGTTCTGGCTCAAGGTCTTCAATGAACTCAAGACCCGGGGGTGCCAGGACATCCTGATCGCCGTGGTCGACGGCCTGAAGGGCCTGGCTGACGCCATCGGCACGGCCTTCCCGCGCACGACGGTACAGACCTGCATCGTGCACCTGATCCGCAACAGCCTGGATTACGCGGGATGGAAGGATCGCAAGGCCGTCGCTGCCGCGCTACGCCCGATCTACGCGGCCGCCAGCGCACAAGCGGCCGAGCAGGCGCTGCAGGGGTTCGCCGATGGGCCCTGGGGGACCAAGTACCCAACAATCGTTGCGGCCTGGCAGCGGGCCTGGGAGAACGTCACGCCCTTCTTCGTCTTCCCGCCGGACATCAGGCGCGTGATCTATACGACCAACGCCATCGAGAGCTTGAACATGCAATTGCGCAAGATCATCAAGACGCGCGGTCACTTCCCCACTGATGAGGCCGCCATCAAGCTCCTATGGCTGGCGCTACGCAACGTGCTGGCCAAGTCCGTGAGGGCGACCTTCGACTGGAAAGTCGCCATGAACCAGTTTGCTATCCTGTTCGGCGAACGGTTTACTGCGGCGCGGGGATAACAACTTTTAAAACGCCTCGCCCACAAAAATACGGACAGGCTCCGCCGTTGTACAGATCCATCACCGGCGACAAGTACAACTTCTCACCACGCACCTTGAACTCTGTCACATCGGTCACCCACTTCTCGTGCGGACGCGCCGCCTCGAAGTTACGCGCCAACACGTTGGCCGCCACGTGATGTGACTGGCCTCGGTATGAGCGGTACTTCTTGGCGCGCACGAGCGACTTCAAGCCCAGCGCCTGCATCAATTTCTGCACTGTCTTGTGGTTCACCAGCTCACCAGCCTGG
>NZ_LZZV01000025.1:0-29501 GCF_014170385.1 Delftia sp. UME58 | reverse complement strand
AGGCATCGTCCAGCACCACGCCCTCCACCTTGAACGGCACGCCGGCCGTGCCATTCCACTGGTCGATGGCCAGCAGGAAGCCGTTCTTCGCCCCCAGGCCCTGCTGCGCATTGCCGCCGCTGACGGGGCCGATGAAGCCCCTACGACATCCACCGCCCTCCTGCCATCGCGCCGGCGCCTTGCCGCATCCGCCCTGGCGCTGGCCGCCGCCACGCTGGCCTGCGGCGCGGCCTGGTCCCAGTCCACCGTGAAGCTGGGCTTCATCGGCCCCGTCAGCGGCGGCAATGCGCAGCAGGGCCTGGGGGCGAAGAACGGCTTCCTGCTGGCCATCGACCAGTGGAATGGCACGGCCGGCGTGCCGTTCAAGGTGGAGGGCGTGGTGCTGGACGATGCCTCCGACCCGCAGACCGGCGTGTCCGCCGCGCTCAAGCTGGTCAACGACCGCGACGTGGTGGGCGCCATCGGCCACTGGAACAGCCCCGTGGCCCTGGCCACGCTGCCGGTGTTCAACCGCGTGCAGATGCCCTTCATCGTCTGGGGCGCCATCGGCCCCAAGATCACCGACCAGAACTTCGCCAACACCACGCGCGTGACGCCCACCCTGGTCAACGAGAACAAGCCACTGGCCACCTGGGCCGCCACGGGCCTGGGCGCAAGCAAGATAGCCATCATTGCCGACACCAGCGACTACGGGCGCGCCAACCTGGCCTCGTTCGGCAGCTTCTACAAGGCGGAAAAAGGCAGCGTGGTGGCCGAGGAAAGCTACCCCGTGGGCACCACGGATTTCCGCTCCATCCTCACCAAGATCAAGAGCCTGAACCCCGACGCGGTCTACTTCGGCGGCGTGATCACCGAGGCCGGCATCGTGCGCAAGCAGATGGCCGAGCTGGGCATGAAGCAGCCCATGCTGGGCATTAGCGGCATCTTCGATCCGCAGCTCATCCAGATCGCCGGCCCGGCCGCGGACGGCACCATCGTCGGCACGCCCAAATCGCAGACCAACCCCCGGCTGGACGCCATGAGCCGCGCCTATGCCGCCAAGGGCTATGCCGACTCCGAGAGCCCGTACACCAAGTACGCCTACGACGCCACCGGCATCCTTTTGCAATCGCTCAAGACGGCAGGCACCAAGGACCGGCAGGCCGTGGCCAAGGCCATCCGCGCCATACGCTACGACGGCGTGACCGGTACCGTGACCTTTGATGCCAACGGCCAGACGCAGGTGCCCGTGGAGCTGCAGCTGCACGAGGTCAAAGACGGCAAGTGGGCCAGCCGCTGATGATCAGGACAGGCAGCCAGTACCGCGACTCCATCCGCGATGGCCGGCGGGTCTGGATGAACGGCGAGCGCGTCAAGGATGTGACCACCCACCCCATGTTCAAGCCGCTGGTGGACATCCGCGCGCGCATGTACGACCTGCAGCACGAGGCCGCGCTGCGCGACGCGCTCACCTACGACGAAGGCGACGGCGAGCGCCACCCCATCGCCCACAAGCTGCCGCTGACGCGCCAGGACTGGTGGGACAAGCGCCGCGCCACCGACCTGCTGCTGGAGGACATGGGCGGCGTGGTCATGCGCGTGGGCGACGAGAGCGTGGGCGAGATGTGGTCGCTGTTCGACGGCCAGGACGTGCTCAACGAGCTGGACCCGCGCTTTTCCGCCAACATCCGCACCCACATCCGCCGCGTGGTGCGTGGCGACCTGTTCCACGTATCGGCCAACACCGACCCCAAGGGCGACCGCTCGCGCCTGCCGCAGGACCAGGACCCCGACGTGCTGCTGCATGTGGTCAAGGAGACCGATGCAGGCGTCATCGTGCGCGGCGCCAAGTACGAGACCGCCGCCGCCTATGCCAACCAGGCCTTCACCAAGCCGGGGCTGGCGCACTGGGGCGACGCGGCGCAGTCCGAATACGCTATAGGCTTCATCTGCGACCTGGGCGCGCCCGGCCTGCGCTTCATCTGCCGCCCGGGCCTGGCCGCCCGCGCATCGGCCCAGGACCACCCGCTGAGCCATCGCTTCGACGAAGTGGATGCCATCGTGGTCTTCGATGACGTGCTGGTTCCCTGGGAGAACGTGCTGTTCTACCGCCACACCCGGGCCGCCCATTTCCTGCGCGAGACGCTGCACCGCTACTCGGCCTTCACCTTCCTGCAGCGCAGCCTCAAGCTCGCCGACATGCTGATAGGCACGGCCCTGCACAACGCGCGCCAGACCGGCGTGGACAGGCTGCAGGCCGTGCAGGACAGGCTGGCCGGCCTGGCCTGCTACCGCGAAGGCATCAACGCCCACCTCACGGCCGCCATCGCACTGGCCGAGCGCAGCCCGGCCGGGCTGATGATGCCCAACCAGTCGCTGCTGTTCACGGGACGGTCGCTGGCCACCGGCCAGCTGCACCACATGATGAACACCGTGCGCGAGCTGTGCGGCGGCCAGGTCTGCCTGACGCCGGACCACGCCAGCTTCGAGAACGAGGAAACCGGCCCCTGGCTGCGCAAGTTCTACACCCTCGGCCCGCAATGGCAGGCCGACGACCGCCGCAGGCTGCTGGCCTATGCGCGCGACCTGCTCGACTCGGACCACGCCGGCCAGCGGCTCAGCTTCCAGCTGTTTGCGCAATGCCCGCCCTACGCCCAGACGGCGGCCGTGTACCGGCATTTCAACTGGGAGGCGCCGCTGGACTTCGTGGGCAAGTCCGCCGGCCTGACGGACCGCGTGAAGGCCACGCAGGCGCCGGCCCAGGGCGACGGTGCGGTGGCGCAATGGTTTCGCAATCACAACGCCAGCGGCTGAAGGCTGCCGGGGCCCGACCGCCGCACAATGCAGGCGCCTTGCGGGAAGGGCCTCTTGCAGCGCGGTCCGCCGCTTGGTCAACTACGCGGCGGATCACCCTGGCAGCCCTCCCCGTCTCCCCCTCTCCACCTCTTGCACACCGTGCTGACACGACTGACCTTCAGACAACTGGAATACTGCGTGGCGGCGGGCGAATTCGGCAGCATTGCCGAGGCCGCCAACCGCATCCACGTCTCACCCTCGTCCATCTCATCGGCCATCACCCAGGTGGAGGCCGAGCTGCAGGTGCCGCTGTTCGTGCGCCACCATGCGCAAGGCCTGTCCGTCACGCCCGCAGGCGCCGAGGTCCTGCGGGAAATCCGCGGCCTGCTCGACCAGGCCATGGCCTTGTACGACGTGGCCAGCAGCGCGCAAAGCCAGGTGCGCGGCCCCGTGCGCGTGGGCTGCTTCACCACGCTGGCGGCCATGGTCGCCCCCGAGCTGTGCCAGGGATTCGCGCGCGCCCACCCCAAGGCTGCGGTCACCCAGATCGAGGACCACCAGGAAGGACTGATCCACAAGCTGCGCACCGCGCAGATCGATGTCGCCATCACCTACGACCTGCTGGTGGCCGAATCGGACATCTGCTTCGAGCCGCTGGCCCAGCTGCCGCCCATGGTCATCGTCAGCGAACTCAACCCGCTGGCCAACCACCGCTCCACCACGCTGGAGGCGCTGGCCCAGCTGCCCATGGTGCTGCTGGACCTGCCCCTGAGCCGTGAATACTTCATGTCCCTGTTCCGCGAAGCCGGCGTCTCGCCCCTGATCGCGGCCCGCAGCGCCAGCCCCGACGTGGTGCGCTCCCTGGTCGCCAACGACGTGGGCTACTCCCTGGTCAACGTGCGCCCGCGCAACTCCCATGCGCTGGACGGCAAGAAGATCGTCAACCTGCACCTGAACGGCAACCACCGCCCCATGAAACTGGGCCTGGCCTGGGCACGCGAACAAAAGCCCCGCCACGTGGTGGAAGCCTTCATGCACCGCTGCCGCAGCTTCATCTCCAATGAATACATCCCGGGGATGACGGCGCCTGGGCGCGGGGAGGCGAACTGAGCGGCGCGCAGACCGAATCAGGGAGCCTGTCAGGCCGTGCTCTTGCGCACCTCGTAATGCAGCACCCGGCGCGGAAACAGCGGCTTGTCCCGGCCCAGCGTGGCCGAGCCCACGCCCAGGATCATCTCGTTCCTGTCGCTGCGGTTCAACACCGGCAAGAAGCACCATTCCTGGCGCCTCGCTCCGGCCCGGTCGTCGACCACCCAGCCATGGCAGGCCACAAGTCGCTCCCGCAGCCAGCCGGGCTGTCGTACGCCGAACTGCCGTCCTTGCCGCAAGTCATTTGCTGCGGCACTAGCTCTTGTGGCTTGACGGGGAGCAGAAAACACCTAAACTAAGCAGCAAACTACAAAGCAAGCTACGTAAATAGCTGAAAGTCAAAGAACCCATGTTTGAACTCAAAGATCTCCCTTCCCCCGAAACGCTAGCCGAATTCGGACAACGCTATGGCAATCCCGATGTGGGCGGCCTGCACGCGTGGTTGACCTGGGCTTCTGCAACCAACGAGATGCTGGAAGCCTTCGAGGCCAATCTCGCACGGGAAGGCCTGTCTCAGACACCGTTTTTCGTGCTGTTGCTGCTCAAGCGCAACCCGGACGGACTGACCATTGGTGCGTTGGCGGACGGAGTGGCGGTCGCTTCCCAGACCATGACCCGCGCCATCAACAAGATGGCGGCTGCAACGCTGTGCACCAAGCACGCCGATCCCGAGGATGGCCGGTCGTCCATCGTGCGCTTGGCTCCCAAGGGAGACGAAGCGCTCTCGAAGGTACTGCCCAGGCACTACGCATGGGTGGCCTCGTTCATGGGCCACTTCGATGAAAAGGAGCGCAAGACGCTGGTCAATCTCATGATGAAGGTTTCGCCCGCCCTGCGGAAAATCCGTCTGGAGGATGAGCTGGGTTAATTTTTTTGGAAATATGAAGCAAGCTACAAAGCATGCTTTATTTCAATCTGCACATTGGATCGATCCCTTTCCCACGGCAACGCAGACACCAAGCTTCGTCATGCATTTTTTTAAGGATATATGTAGCAATGCACATAAATCATCGGAGCACTGCCCTCGTACGTTCAGGCCGAAGCATAGCGATTCATGGCGCCGAGAGGCTTCCTGCTGCTTTGGTTTGCCTCATCCGCTGCGGACTCTGGTTCGGCTGCTGGATGAAGCAAGGAGCCATCCAATCCGTCCGCCTGTTGCTGATTCTCATCAGCTTTGCCGCCTTGTCGCTTGTCCACTCGGCCCCCGCTCGCAGCTGTGCCGCCAATCTGCCCGCCCTGCCTGCCTGATCTTGAAAGGAGCTTCTCCATGCGACACCCCGTCCACGCCATCGCTGCCGCTGTCATCACCACAGCCTGCCTGGCGGCAGCCACTGCCTATAGCCCCCGAGCAATGACCCAGGAGATCCATGCCATGCCGCAAACCTCGCCAGCTTCCATCAAGGTCCCTTCCACCCATGTCCAATCCCGGCTGCGCGACGTCCTGGTGGATGGCGAAGCGGCCATACTGACCCGCCATGTCCGCAGCGACGGCCGCAACCAAGCACTGGGCGGAGAGCACTTCAGCACCGTCGTCTCGGCCGCGGGTGTTCTCAAGGGCTTCACACACATGGGCATGGACCTGGCAGGCAGGCATTTGCCCAGCCGGGAGCGCAGCGAGGCGATCGCCCGCAGCTTTCTCCAGCAGCATGCTCCCGACCTCCTCCCGCGCATGCGGATCAGTTGGATCGAGCCCCACGACGAGCCGCTGACCGTGCAGCGCGGCGAAAGCGCGGAAACCATCCAGCTGACCGGCATGAAAGTGAAGGCCCGCAACCTGGCCGACAACCGGTGGTTCTGGGTCATTGTCGGGGCCGATGAGCAGGTGATGGTCTTCGAGCGCGACATCGTCTGGGTTTCCTTCCCCGGGCATCGCAAGACGGAAAAGTGGCTGCACGACAACTGGCTGGAGACGCAAGGCCAGCCTGCATCCAAGCCCCGGGCCTGAGCGCGCCCTCTGCCTTGACCATTGCATATGACTCCTGCGTTCAAAGGAACTCCCATGCCCGGACCTTGCCGTTTGTTTCTTCTCGCTACCGCGATATCCGGCGCAGCGCTTCTTGGCGCCTGCAGCCAGCCGGAGAAAGGTGCCGCTGCCGAACGGCCACCGCCACAGGTCAGTGTGGCGCAGGTGCTGGTACGTCCGGTCAACGACTGGGCCGAGTACCATGGCCGCCTGCAAGCACCCGAATCCGTGGAGTTACGCCCGCGCGTGTCCGGCATGATCGACAGGGTCCATTTCCGCGATGGCGCCCGTGTCGCCAAGGGACAGTTGCTGTTCCAGATCGATGCACGCTCCTACCAGGCCGAGGTCGAGCGCCTGCAGGCCCAGCTCCAGCAAGCCCGCGCACAGGAGCAGCGCGCGTACAGCGAATCCATGCGCGCAGAGCGCCTGCGCGCCAGCAACGCCATATCCATCGAACTGGCGAATGCCCGGCAGACCACCCTGCTGGAGGCGCGCTCCTCCATTTCCGCAGCGCAGGCCCGGCTGGAAGTGGCCCGGCTGAATCTTGCCCATACCCGTATCACTGCGCCCATAGGCGGGCAGATCAGCCGTGCCAAGGTGACAGCGGGCAATCTGGTCACGGCCGGTGCGACCCGGCTGAGCACCCTGGTCGGCACCGACAGGCTCCACGCCTACTTCGACATTGACGAGGGCACGTACATGAACAGGATCGGCCCCCTGGCATTGACAGGCGCAGGCGGCGGCCAGGGCCCCCAGCCTGCGAGGCTGTTGCTGGTGAACCAGCCCGGCATCGCGGTAACCGGAGAACTTGACTTCCTCGACAATCAGATCAATCCCCGCACGGGCACCATGCGTGCCCGGGTCACAGTGGACAACGCCAGCGGTGATATCACACCCGGCCTTTGGACACGTATCCAGTTGCCGGCCGGCCCCGTCTATCCTGCTTCCTTGGTAAGGGACGAGGCGATCGGCACGGACCAGGGGCGGCGCTATGTGCTCGTCCTGGAAGACGATGGCCGGGTCCGCTACCGCCTGGTCAAGCTGGGCCCCAGGCTCGCCGGCCTGCGCGTCGTCCGCGAAGGGCTGCGGGAAGGCGAACGGATCGTCGTCAATGGCCTGCAGCGGACACGGCCCGATGACCGTGTCATGGCGCAGCCTGTCGCGATGGCCGACGAGCAGACGCTGGCGAACCTAGCGCAATGGTCGACGCATGCCACCTCGGCGCCAGCGGCGACAGGCAAGACCGCCGCCAGTGCGACCGCGGCGGCACCGCGCGGCTGAAGGTATCCCCCCATGCAATTTGCACAGTTCTTCATCCGGCGGCCGGTATTCGCCATCGTGCTGTCCCTGCTGATGCTGATGGCTGGCGGCATTGGCCTGCTTCAGCTTCCAGTCAGCGAGTACCCCGAAGTGGTTCCGCCCACCATCATGGTGCGCGGGCAGCTTCCCGGCTCCAACCCCGACGAGCTCGCTCGGACGCTGGCCTCTCCGCTGGAGCAGGCGATCGCCGGCGTCGACCAGATGCTCTACATGTCCTCCCAGTCCACGGCCGACGGGAGCATGGCGCTGACACTGACCTTCGCGCTCGGGACCGATCTAGACGCCGCGCTGCTCCAGGTTCAGGGCCGCGTCAACCGGACACTCAGCCGCCTGCCTCCCGATGCGCAACGCCAGGGCATCACCGTCGACAAGGTCTCGCCCGCGCTGGCGCAGGTCGTGCACCTGCACTCCCCGGGCGGTCAATACGACCCTGCCTACCTGGGCAACTATCTTTCCATCCATGTCGTCGATGAGCTCCACAAGATCGCCGGAGTGAGCGACATCCGCATGCTGGGCGCGGGCGAATACGCGCTGCGGGTGTGGCTGCAGCCCGACCGGCTGGCCGCATTCGATCTGACGGCCATGGATGTGGTGCGCGCCATCCGCGAACAGAACCGCGAGGTCGCCGTCGGCGCGCTGGGAACAGCGCCAACCGCCAGCGGCAGCTCCTTTCAGCTGCTGATTGACGCGCGCGGCCGGCTGGTCGATGAGGAGGAGTTCGAACGCATCATCGTTCGCAGCAGCGAAGGCGGCGCACTGGTGCGGCTGCAGGATGTCGCCCGCATCGAGCTGGGTGCCAACCAGTACGCCCTGCGCGCCCATCTGGACGGCCAGCCTTCCGCGGCCCTGCAGATCTTCCAGGACTCCCATGCCAACGCCATCGAACTGTCCGACCGCATCCGCGCCCGCATGGCCGAACTCGCCCGGGAATTTCCGCCGGGCGTCGAGTACGCGATAGGCTACGACCCCACCGTCTTCGTACGCAGCTCCATTTCGGCCGTGGTGACGACCTTGCTGGAGGCCGTTGCCCTGGTGGTGGTCGTGGTCGTGCTGTTCCTCCAGACCTGGCGCGCATCCATCATTCCGCTGGCTGCCGTGCCCGTCTCCCTCATCGGCACCTTCGCCGCCATGCATTGGCTGGGTTTTTCCATCAACTCGCTGTCCCTGTTCGGCCTGGTGCTCGCCATCGGCATCGTGGTGGACGATGCAATCGTCGTGGTGGAAAACGTCGAGCGCCACATTGGCTTGGGAAAGACGCCTGCGCAAGCCACGCGGCAGGCGATGCGAGAAGTCACCGGGCCGATCATCGCCACCGCACTGGTGCTGTGTGCGGTGTTCATCCCCACCGCATTCATCTCCGGCCTGACGGGACAGTTCTACCGGCAGTTCGCACTGACCATCGCCATCTCCACGGTGATCTCGGCCTTCAACTCGCTGACCCTGTCGCCAGCCCTGGCCGCACTGCTGCTCAAGGCGCATGATGCGCCCGCGGACCGCTTGTCCCGCGCCATGAACAGGCTGCTCGGCAAGCGCATATTTCAGCCCTTCAACCGGCGGTTCGAGCAGGCAAATGCAGCCTATGCCAGGCGGACGGGCAAAACGTTGCGGGCCTGCCCGTTGATGCTGGCCCTCTATGCCGGGCTCATCATGCTGGCCTGTGTTGCCCTGGCCCGCACTCCGACGGGGTTCATCCCCCAACAGGACAAGCAGTTCCTGGTCGCCTTCGCCCAGCTGCCCGAAGGGGCCAGCCTGGACCGCACCGAGGCGGTCATCCTCAGGATGTCCGAACTGGCACTCCTGCACCCGGGCGTCGCCAGTACCGTGAGCTTCAGCGGACTGTCCATCAACGGCTTCGTCAACAGCGCCAGCGCAGGGCTGATGTTCATCCCTCTCAAGCCCTTTGAAGAACGGCGCACGCATGCGTTGTCCGATACGGCAATCGCACGGGCCCTGGCACAGGAATACGCAGGCATGCAAGAGGCATATGTCATGGTGGTGCCGCCGCCCCCTGTGGCCAGCCTGGGCACCGTAGGTGGTTTTCGGTTGCAGATCGAGGATCGGGGCAACCAGGGCGCACAGGCCCTGCACCGGCAGATCCAGTCCATCGTGGACAAGGCCGCCGGGCGCCCTGAACTTGAGGGCATCTACTCCAGCTACCAGATCGACGCGCCGCAGATCGCCTTGCACCTGGACCGGGACAAGGCCAAATCCCAGGGGGTAGCCATCGACGACATACACGACGCACTGCAGATCTCCCTGGGATCCATGTACGCGAACGACTTCAATCGTTTCGGGCGAACCTACCCCGTCATCGTCCAGGCCGAGGCGGCCCAGCGTGAAGCACCCGAGCAGATAGGCAGGCTCCGGGTCAGAAACAGCCACGGCGACCTGGTACCCCTGGCCTCGCTGGTGCAGGTCCAGGATTCCGCAGGACCCGACCGTGTCATGCACTACAACGGTTTTCTCTCAGCGGAAATCATGGGCAGCCCGGCGCCAGGCTACAGCAGCGGCCAAGCCGAGGCCGCCATGGAGCAGTTGCTGCAAGAGGCGCTGGAACAGGGCATGGCCTACGAATGGACCGAACTGAACTTCCAGCAGCGGCTGGCCGGCGATACGGCGCTGCTGATGTTCCCGCTGTGCGTGCTGCTGGTATTCCTGGTACTGGCCGCGCTGTATGAAAGCTGGAGCCTGCCGCTGGCCGTGGTGCTGATCGTTCCGATGACGCTGCTGTCGGCGCTGGCCGGAGTATGGCTGGTGGGAGCAGACAACAACATTTTCACCCAGATCAGCCTGCTGGTGCTCATGGGCCTTGCCTGCAAGAACGCCATCTTGCTGGTGGAATTCGCCAAAGACCAGCAAGCCCGCGGAGCCTCCTCTGCGGCAGCCATCGTGGCCGCATGCCGCCAGCGACTGCGCCCCGTTCTCATGACCTCCCTCGCCTTCATCATGGGTGTCCTCCCGCTCGCCCTGGCCTCCGGGGCCGGCGCAGAAATGCGCCGCGCAACAGGCGTCGCAGTGCTGTCCGGCATGGTCGGAGTGACGGTATTCGGCCTGCTGTTCACACCCTTGTTCTTCGTTTTGATGCGCCGCCTGGCAGAGCGCAACGCGGGCCGGCGCCCCACCTTCGATGCCCGGCCCCAGGAGATCCAGCCATGAGCACCATATGCCGTACTGCATTCCTCCTTCTGGGCTGCACACTTCTGGGCGGCTGTGCCGTCGCCCCCCCCTATGTGCGGCCCGCCGAACCGCATTTGGTGATGGACACAGTCCCCGTCCTGCCGCAGTTGGATGCCCGCGGCTTTGAGACCCAGTGGTGGAAACAGTTTGAAGATCCCATGCTGGACGAACTGGTGGCGGCGGCGCTGTCCAAGAATCGCGATCTGCGCATGGCTTTCGCCAGCTGGCGTGCATCACGCGCGCTGCGGGACGATGGCGCCAGCAACCTTTACCCCGCCATCACTGGGCGCGCCAGCGCCCAGACAGGCAAGGCGATCCTGCCTGGACTGACCACAGCACGAGTGGACACACAGCGCCACGACCTGGGTCTGGACAGCCGCTGGGAGCTGGACCTGTTCGGCCGTCTGCGTCATCAACTGGCCGCCGCCGACGCTCGCAGCGAAACCGCCCTGGCAGACTGGCAACAGTTGCAGGTCAGCCTGGCAGCGGAAATGGCTGATGCCTACGGCGCGCTGCGCGCAGCGCAGTGGCTGCAGCGGATCGCCAGGGAACACCTCTCGCTTCAGCAGCAGACTCTGCAGTTGGCCAGTGAGCGGCACGATGCCGGATTCGGCCCGCAGCTGGACCTGCTGCGTGCTCAGGCCCGACTGGCCGCCACCCGCGCCAGCCTCCCTGAGATCCAGGCCGGGGCAACGCGGGCCCGGCACAGAATCGCCGTGCTTTTGGGCCTGCGCCCTGATCAACTGGCCGTGGACCTATCTCCTCGCCGGTTGCCCGCAATCGACACCGTGATACGAATCGGCGACCCTAGCGAATTGCTCCGGCGCAGGCCGGACATCCGCTCTGCCGAGCAGCAACTCGCTGCCAGCACAGCTGAACTGGGCGCCGCGACTGCGGACTTGTTTCCCCGGGTCAGCCTTACCGGATTTCTGGGATTCACGGCGGCACGCGGCTCGCAGATTGGCAGCCTGGCCTCACGCGCCTGGAGCGCTTCGCCAGCGATCTCCTGGAACGCCTTCGACATGGGCAGCGTGCGCGCACGCCTGCGCGCCGCCGAAGCCCAGGCAGACCAGGCGCTTGCACACTATGAACAAACCGTGCTGCTGGCTGTGGAGGAAGCGGCCAACGCATTCAGCGACTACGGCCACAGGCACCAGCAGCTTGGGGCCCTGATACAGCGGCACCAAGCCAGCCAAGACGCTGCGCGGCAGGCGGCCATACAGTACCGCGAAGGCATCGCCGATCATCTCGTCCTGCTCGATGCCCAGCGCGAGCAGCTTGCCGCCGAAGAAGCACAGGCCAATGCAGAAGCCCAGGCCTATCGGGGCATCGTGGCCATCTACAAGGCACTGGGTGGCGGCTGGCAGCCGATCTGATGTTCCGAGGAATCATCCCCATGAAAGCACCGACGCTGGCACGCACATCGCCGTTGACAAACCGGATATCGGCGCCCGGGATACCAGGCAGTGCAGGGCTGGAAAACACCCAGGCGGGCTGCGTATACGGCCACGCCGCCCCGGCCTCCTTCGCCACCGTGTCCGCGTGGCGCAGCATCCATTCGTAGGTGGCCAGGAAGCCGTCTAGGGAGGTGGCGGCGAAGTGTTGGGTGGCCATGCCGGCATGGTGCGGTCCGGCCGCTACGCGCCGGCTGCGTCCAGGGCCAGCAGCGCCTTGGCCGCCTTGGCGGCGGCGGAGGCACCGCTGAAGCCGGCAAGCCACGCTCGCAGGCTGGCATCGGTGACGGGGCGCGCATGGCGCAACGACTCATCAAGCAACACCGCAAGCAGCGATCCGATGCCACGCGCCTGGTGCTCCAGGCGCGGCAGCAGCCCCGTGAGCACGGCGATCACGGCTGCGGGAGCCAGGCCTGCGGCATCGGCAAAAGCCGGCGCCCAGCGGGCCAGCACGATGGTGGGAGCGCATGCGGCAAAGCCTTGGGCCGCCGCTGCAGCATCCACACGGGCCGGAACCGCCGCGGCGAACAGCTCCACCGCCTGCGCGCGCACCTCGCCCTGCTTCGCCGCCATGCCCAGGGCAGGCAGTTGCACGGTTTCGGCGCTCCATGCGCCCGGATGCGCGGCCAGGGCGCGCAACAGGCCTGCAGCGCGGTGCTCGACATCATCACCTGCCGCGCCGTGGAGAATGGCCACGCCGGCTGCGACCAGCGCAAGCGTCGAGGCCGGATTGGCCAGGCCCAGTTCGGCTGCAGTCAGGTCACAGGCAGCAGGCCCGTCGCTGTACCGCAGCAAACCCGAGGCAATCAGCCCGGGCTGGGTGGCAGACGGTGCTGCCAAGGGCGCGGCATGCACCACCGGATCCCACCACACCCACTGCGGGGAGCCATTGGCTTTCAGGCTGTCCGATGCCCGGCTGCGCCATTCGATGCGCAGTTCATCGGCCACCTCGGGCAGTTCGCATCCCATTGCTGCAGCTGCGCGCACCCGGTGCGCCGGCGGCACGCGCAGCAGTGCCTGGCTCTGATCGACCGGGAATGGCCCGCCAACGCGCCTTGCAGCTTCAAAACGCGCCAGCAGCGTATCGGCATCAACCCAGCCCTGGGTGTCGGTAGGCGTGGCCAGCAGCGGGCAGCGCGGCGCCCTGCCCTGTACCACCTCGGCCACCTCGCGCAGCCGCGTCACCAGGCTGGGCAGCATGGTGGTCTCTTCGACTGTGGGAAGCGCCCTGGGCTTGCCCAGTTTCTCCTCGACCCGCTTGCCGTCCATCAGGCTGACCGCCGTCTGCTGCCAGTACCGTCGAGGAAGAAAGGCGGCCTGGCCATCCACCGCGGACACCAGCAAGGCGGCCGGGTAATGCTGCTCATCGCGGGCGGCCAGGGTGCGAGCCCGCCTGGCCAGGGAGGCCAGCGTGGCCGCCACGTTTGCGGACAGGGCCAGCCATGCCAGTGCCAGCTCGAACTCCAGCGCATCGGCGGGCGCCTCCAGCAGGGCCGCATAGCGCTCCAGGGCATCTTCATCGGTCCAGGGGTGCAAGGGCCGGGGCGGCGGCACACCCGCCTGCAGCCCCCCGCAGTCCCATTCAATCGCCGCCTCCCCAGGTGCCGCCGTGACCTCGTGCTCCCCACATGCGGAGTCCGCAGGTCCCGGTGCCGGCAGCAACTCTGCAGCCACGGCGGGCGCCAGCAAATCGCGCTGCTGGTACGCCAGTTCCGCATACCCCCACTTCACCAGAGCCTTCACCGCCGCGCCCTGCACATCGGCATGGGAATGTCCCAGGCCCGGTGCCAACGCCAGCCCCAGGGATTCGCGCGGAACCAGGCCTTTTGCCGCAAGCGCGTCCAGGATCCGCAGCACCTGCAGCGCCGCCGCCTTCGGCCCGGAGAATGCGCCGCCGCAAGCCTCCACGAATGCAGCCGCATCCAGCAGGCCGGCCTTGTGCAGCACGTCGAGCTGCTTGACGCCCAGAGAAACGGTGGCCGTGAGTGGCGAGCCCATGCAAAGGCGCAGCAGATGCTGGTCTGCCGCGGCCTCCTCGGGCTTGGGCACAAGGGCCGCGTAGACGCGCGAAAACCAGCCAGCCCGGTAGGCCGAGAAGTCGCGGTTCAGCGCCTGCAGGCAGGAGCGCAGCACGCGGCTTCGGTCCAGCGTGCCCTCGTTGGCCAGCAGGACGACGCTATTGTGCCAATTGAATTGCTCGCGCGAGAACTTGTCGATGTTGGCCAGCGAGATCTCGCCGCCGCCCTCGACCTCGAAGATGCGCCAGAACACCTGCTCGCGCAGCGCATGGTCATGGCGCAGCATGGACAGGCGCACCTCCTGCTCATGCCTGCCGCCCAGGCCCGCCACCATGGCCAGCACATAGTCGTCCGTGTGCTCTACCTTGAGTCCGTTGAACAGCTCGTTCAGGCGGATGGGCACAAAGCTCGGCCGCTGCGACCAGCTCTGCGCCATCTCGCGCAGCCGCCGGGGCGATGCGTCCACCGAGCGCATATCGCTGTCCTGCACCCCGAGCATTGCGTCATACAGGGCCCTCAGGTCTGCCCCGTCGGCCACCAGCCGCGTCGTGTCGCGGTAGAAGTCCCATGCATTCTTGTAGGTGTTCATGCGGGGCTTTCAACTTCGTTCGCGGCCTGCGCCGCCGTGGCGGCTTCCCGGGCCTGTGTCGTGGGATGCGGCTGCACGGATTCGAGGACCTTCAGCGCCACCGCCAGGGCCGAGGCGCCCTTGCGGCGCGCCAGCAGCGCGGCGGGAATTGGCAGGGGCGTGCCATAGTCGCCGGACAGGCGTGCGGCAAGCTCCACCAGCTTGCCCGCCTGGGCCAGCGGCTTGCCCTGGGCATCGACAAGGCGCGCCAGCAACTCCCCCAGCGTCTGCAATACGCGGTATCCGGCCACCGCGCTGATCGAGGCGGCATCGGCCAGGGTCTGGGCCAGCCTGCCGGCCAGGGCAAAGCCATCTGCCAGATGGGCCGCTGTCTGCTCGGCGAAGGGCGCGGGGTCCAGCAGGCCCGAGCCGGCCAGTTGCGCCAAGGCCTCGGCCGCCTGCGCACGCTGCTCTGCCATCTTGGCCGATGCAGCCAGCGCCAGCGCCGAATACACGGGTCCGCCCGGCACCTGCCGCGATGCCCCGAGCGCAGCCAGCAGCGGCCCCAGGCCACGCACATTGACCACGGCGACGGCAGCGCACAGCATCGGGTGGAAATGCGCAGCCAGCGTATCGGGGTTGTCCTGCAGCAGCCATGCAGCCCATTGCACGATCTGGTCATAGCCGTCCTGCTCCCGTGCTTCCTGCGCACGGAAAGAGAACTCGGAGGCCACGCCGGCCACATCCAGCGCCTGGTCCTCCAGCATGTCCGGCCCATCCGGCGCGGCATGTCCATCGACTGGGCCGGCCTGTCCGTCCACGACCCAGAACGGCTTGGCGCCTTCTCCCAGCACCTCCAGGTCGCGGGAAAATGTACCCTCCCCGGGCTGGGCCAGGACCCTCTTCCAGAGAAAGCTCCGCGCAGGCAGCACGGAAGGAGGACGCAAAGGCGGGCCCTGCCTTGCGGCGAGCCGCAGACGCTGGAACATGCCGGCCAGCAAGGCCAGGGGCGAGTGCGTGCGGACGTACCGGTAGCCGGAGCGGGAGGTCCAGGTTTCATCGACGGCCCAATCGCCGGTCCCCGGGTCGTACCGGTTGGTGGTGAGGGCCTGTTCCTCCAGTGCCACATCGCAAGGAATCTGCTCGCCCGGACCCAGGACCACAAAACGGGCATAGCCCCGAAACCCGACCTCCCGGCCCAGCAGCAGCGCCGCCAGCAGCCGCCGCGGCGAGGCATTGCGCTCATCCCAGACCGACTCGAGCACCTGCGCGGCGCGCTGCTGCAGCGTATCGGGCAAGGCGACATCCGGCTGGCCGGCCAGGCAGCCCAACAGGCGCTGCAGGTCCGTGCCCTGCCCGGCATCTTCCAGTTGCGCGGCAATCAGCGCGAGCAGCTCTTCATCGTCCCGTATGGATGGCAGTTCACGGGCTGCACCGGGCAGGGGCGTGCGGCGCGGAGCCGGCACGGCCACTACCGGCGCCAAGGCTTGCACGGCATGCGCTCCTGCGGCCGGTTCGCCGGGGTCCGAAACCAGCTTGCGGGCCAGCGAGGCAAGATCGAGCGCCATGCCCTCAATGGCTTCGGAGACGATCTGCGAGATGCGTGCCTTCTGCGCCGCATCGGCCTGGATCGCCGCCAGCAGCCCGAGCTGCGCCTTGACCAGATTCTTTTCCTGGCGCACCAGCACGCCGGGCGAAGCCTCGATCAAGCCATCCGCATCCAGCAGCCCGGACGCCACCTTCAGCATCTCCTGGGCCAGGCCCGCTGCAGTGCTGGGTGCCGTTCCCAGCACCGCGAAATAGGCATGCTGCCTGGCGGCGATTTCCTGCGCTACCGGATCGACCAACCGGTGCATGCGCAGGTACCAGGCAATGTTCTTGGCGGAGAAGTCACGCAGCAGTGCATCCAGCGACTCGTCCAGCAGGCGCTGGCGGAATGCGGCATCGGCCTTGCACAGTTCCAGGACCGCGGCATCCCATGCAGGCGCGGCGTGCTCCACAAGAAAGTGGTGCACGCCCATGCCCTCCACGCAAAACAGCGCCCGGAACTCCTGCTCCAGCAGATCGGCATGCGCCTGCAGATGGGCCGCCATGCGCAGGCCATGCTCATCGGCGGGCAGCCCGTCGGCCCCCACGCTGGTGACCTGTTGCACAAAGCACCCGAGATAGGCCTGGGAGTGCGGGACCGCGCCGCCTTGCCGCACCAGCGCCTGGCATACGGGCCATACCAGGTCAGCCCCCCACCAGTACTGCTGGGCCAGCAGGTCGATGAACTCGGTGCGCCACTGCGCATCCCGCGCAGCCGCCGCATCGATGACGACAGGCACCATTGCCGCATGGCGATGGCTGAACTCGCGCTGGCGCTGCACATCCGCGGCAGCCAGCGTTTCCGCCACCAGCTTGGGCCGACCCAGCGCCACCAGCGCATAGCAGGCCCTTGGCGTCGGCCCCTCGGCCTTGAACAGGCGCGAGGGCGGCAGGGCCCTGGCCAGCACCACGCGGTCTGCTTCGCTCGCGTCGTCCAGCGCCTGGACATAGGCAGACAGGTCATCTGCATCATTGCTGCGGCAGGCCTCGCGCAGCAGGGCGCTGCGCTGCAAAAGGCTTGGGGCCATGGTCATGGTCTGGGTCAAGCGGCAACTCCGTGCGCATTCAGAGGGTCGATGGAGATACGGGCAGCCAGCGTGTGCTTGCAGGGGCCGCGCGTGCCCTGGTATTTTGCGTACCAGGGGCAGGTGCAGCGGTCCTGCCCAGCCTCCGGGCCCAGCACCACGCGGTAGAACTGCTCCGAAGCGTGCGCACTCGGCTGCGCCCCGGATTGCACCGCAAACCGCCCCTCGCCCTGGGGTGTCACCCGGCCTTCGGCCACCAGCCTGCGCGCATCGGCCAGGCGCGGATGCAGCGCATTCAGTTGCCCTGCCTGCACCGGCAGCGGGCGGTGGAAGTAGGCACCTGCCGCCAGGTCGAAACCGACCTGGCCCGAAGATGCGAGCACGCTCAGCGCAGAGGCCACCTGTGGCAGCGGCAGCATGGCCCGCGCCGCCAGACATGCCATGTCGATGCGCGGCTCAAAGGCCAGCAGGGTCGAGATGAAGTCGGCATCCTCGCTTGCATCGCCTCCCGCCAGCAGGTGCAGTACCGAGCCCTCGCCCGAGAACCCCCGGGCCTTCTCCGGGCTCAGCCCCAGCGTAAGCCTTGCGCCGGGCAACTCCAGCACCCAGGCACTGGCCAGCGGTGCCGAGCCCGCTTCGGCATCCGGCCCATAGGCACGCAGCGCCGTGGCAAAGCGCAGCAGCGGCTCCAGCACCCGCAGCCGCTCCGGCCCCGCCACGCAGACTGCCCCCGGCGCGGGCTGCGATGCCAGCCGCAGCGAACGCGCCGCGCGCGTGGCCCACATCACCGTCTTCGTGGCCGAGGCCCGTGGCAGCGCCTGCACGAACTGGCGCAGCGCCGGTCCCTCCAGCTCATGGCGCAGCGCCATGCCCGCCGAAAGCATCTGCGTCTCGGCAAACCCCTTGAGCCAGCGCCCGGGCAGCGGCACCTTCTCCTCCACCACCGTCCCGGCCAGCGTGGCCACCCGCAACTCCTCGCTGCCCACGCTCAGGTGCAGGGGCTCCGAGGCACGCAGCCCCGCCAGCGCCTGGCGCAGCGGCGGATTCACATCCACATTGGTGACACCGGCTGCCGAATGCACGGCATCCAGTGCCGCCGCGTCCACGTCCAGGCGCGCATACGCCCCGCAGCACACGCTGAATGACTCGAAGCGCAGGCCTTGCGGCGTGGACGTCACCACAGGATCGGCGGCCCTCAGCACCGCTGCCAGCGTGTTCGGCGGTACATAAAAACGCGTGCGCGCTACGCGTGCCACCATCAGCAGCGCCTGCGCCACCACCGCAGGATGCTCCACGAACCCCGAAAAAAAGAAGGGATGCGCCACCGCACCCGCTGGTGCAACGCCACCGCTGGTGGCCAGGCTCAGGTCCGCCCGGCCCTGCTGCTGCACGAATCCGGAAGGCGTGAGATAGGCGTAGGCAAGCTCGGTCATGTGAAAACTCCTGGGTATCGCATCAGCGCCATGATGCATTGCGTTCGTTGCAGCCAAGGCAGGCAGTCCATGCCTGCCCTCAGAGAATCACCTGGCTCCAGCCTGCGGTTCCCACGAGTCGCTTGCGGGCCGAATCGATACGCCACAGGCCGTGTTCTCGCAGGCATACGAACACCGTTTCGTATTCGTGCAGGAAATGGCTGGGAGACGGGAAGCGCAGCAAAAGCTCGGCCCTTGAAGCCCGTGGCTGCACAACCTCGATCAGTGCGATATCGGGCGTCCATTCGGGGGTTTCGCCAATGGCGGCCCGAGGGTACTGGCGCTTCCTGCTGGTGCAATGCAACTCACGGATCTCCCCGGCCCTGGCCAGCGCCTCCTCCCACGAAAAATGCTCGGCACCTGCGCGCGCCGCCCTGGACCGGAGCCACGCATCCACCTCCCAGTCGTGGCTGGCCACGATGTAGCTGCGCACGATTTCTGCAGCCGCCGCGTCGCCGGGGAGAGGCTCCCCTGAGCGGGTGAGTGACGAGGGCAGCCAGCGAAGCTCTGGCCATGGCTGCACGATGAGGGCCGGCGCCTGCGGCGCTGGCCTGGTGCCCGCTGCGCGCAGCATCGCCGCAGCCTCCACATGGCCATTCGACTCGGCATGGGTCAGCGCCGTGCCACCCCGGTTGTCAACGGCACCCGGATCGGCGCCCGCCTCAAGGAGCAGGCGCACCAGTGGCGTTTTTCCATGCGCCGCAGCAATCATGAGACTGGTATGCCCCAGAAACGAATCCGGCCCCCGGTGGTCGGGAGCAGCGCCCTGCTGCAGCAGCGTTCGCGCGATCTGCTCATGGCCCTGCACGACAGCCCACTGCAGCGCGGTGTGCCCCACCGCCGCGCAGCAGGCATGGACATCGCCGCCCTGCTGCAGCAACAGCGATACGGCCTGCGCCTGGCCCGCGATCACCGCCTCCAGCAGCGGTGTGCGCCCTGTCCCCTTGTGGCGCCCCTCCAGCGCATCGCCGGCCTCCAGCCGGGCCGTGATCCTTGCCAGATCGCCACGCTGGGCGGCCAGGCGAAGGTGGTGGTTGGAGCCTGTTTTCTGTGTATCGGTCACCGGCTTGTCTCTCGGTCTGTATGGTGCATGCACCGGGTCTCAAGACGCATCTGCATAGGCCAGATGGACACCGCAATGCAGGCAACGGAACAGGTAGGCCGTGAGATCGCCGTCCTTGCGCATCAGCGCAAGCATCTCTTTATCGCAGCCATCCTCCAGCAGGGAGGCCTGGGCATCCGGCAAGTCCTTGAGCGCCTCCCAACCCACCGGTCCCAGGAAGGCAGCCGCATCGCCACAATGTGTCAGCCACTGCTCTCCCTGCCAACTGATGAAGCCAGGCGTGCGCAGATTGACCTCATCGGCCACCTCGCCAGGCACTTCGCCCGCCATGTCACTCACGAACCCGGACCCGAATCGGCTTGCCGCACTGCCATCGGCAATGCACCAGGGGCACAAGTCGGACGGCTGCTCCCCCAATCCGTACGGCGTGGTCGCGTAGACCCATCCCGACACCCGCCCACAGCAAGGACATGCGAGCGCATGGTTTTCCTGTATCGAGCCTGTTGCCACCGGATCGGGGTGGTAACGAAATACCGGCAGCTCGCTGCGCGGCCGCAGCCGCAATCGCGCAGCCGGCTCGGGCTGCGCGCCAAGCAGCAAAGGATCTACCGGCGTTTGCAACGGCACGGCAACCCCGTTCTGCATCCACAACATGGCCCCCAGCCTGTCGGGAGACTGCAGGTCGGGCAACAGGATCAACCGCGTCGTCTCGGACCACGCGCGAGCGACCACGACAGCGCCCACGGGCACGTCCGCCTGCTGCCGCAACCGCTGCGTATGCCAGGCAATGTCTTCTGCCGTGCGTGAACGCCGCTTTCTGTCGCTGCGGTCCAGCACCGGCAGAAACCGCCATTCCCGGCGCGTCGCACCTGCTGTGTCATCCACTTCCCAGCCATTCCCGGCGAGCAGGCGCTCACGCAGCCAGTCGGGCAGTCGTGCTCCGATGACGGCTTCGCAGGCGGCGATGTCGGAATTGGAGGCGCCGGGCTGGCTAGTGGAGGGGTCAATTCTCTGATTCATGGATCGGGTTGCAATTGGGCCTATTCATGGAGAAGTCATCTTCCTGAGCATCCCACGCCGAATAGCCCGCTACATATCGCATACAGGTGGAACATGGTTTGCGTAGAAACCATCAAAATCAATTCCGTCAAACACGTCCGTCGCCACCGATGTCATCCCCGATGATTCCTCTTGAAAATCCGTGGACACGACAGATTGCCGACGGAAGTAGCTTGCAGGTAATGACGATCACTCCAAGGAAACAAAATGAAACAACAGTATCTTCATTACAATAGCTACGTGGCTATGGGACACCTTCCTTCTCACCTCTGATTACCTAGGGGTCCCGCTCTCCACACTGCGCCTGCTTTCTGCAGGCGTTTTCATATCGGCCGTCGACGTGGCGCTGCAGTTGGCCCACAGCGGCGGCCCACGGAGAAAAGCAAGCATGAATCAGGAACTGTTCCTGCGTCGCCGCAACAAGGTTCACGTCCCTGCCGGCACCGGCGGCGCCACACCCGCCCAGGTTGCCTCGGCCGTTCAGGAAATTGCGGCCCTCCGCAGTGTCCTGTCCGAGCCATTGATAGAGCGCATCGGCCTGCTGTCGTCCGAGGAAATCGCACGCTGGCTGCGCGAGGTGCTCGCAGTGCTTCGACGCCAGGCTGGCGCCCATGTGCGACACCAGCCGCTGTTCCCCGGCTTCCCCGAGCAAGTGCTGTCGGCGTCGAAGGCGCAGTTGTACCTGACGGCCGTCATGCACTACCTCACCCTGCGGCGCCTGCCCGCAAGCGGGCACACCCGGCCTCCGATGCTTGAGGGCAATTTCATGTCCCGGGTCATCGAGTCGGGCAGCATCGATGAATTCGAGTCGCTGCTCGCGCCCCTGGTTTCGTCACGCACCTCGCTGTCCGAGGTGGATGCTGCCGATGTCGTCTGGTTCATCCGGCAGTACCGAGGCGATGTCTTCCGTCTGCTGCCGGAAACCGTGCCGTTCCGGGAGATTCGTGCGCTGGTTGGCGGCGCACTGATCCAGCATGTGGCCGGCGATGCGCGGGTGGACACATTCCTGGAGCGCAATGTCGAAACGGCCACGGACGTGCTTCGGCTGGCCGTCTCGCTGAGCGGGGGCGACCTATCGCTGACGACCGCCTCCAAACGCTTTGCGCCAATGAAGCGCGCGATGCGCCGCCTGTTGCTGCGCCTGCTCGATCGCGCCCCCAACGCCACGGAGGATGTGATGCGGCACGCCGAGCGCTGGAAGCGCCTGGGTGAAGTGCTGCACCCCGGCGACTATGCCGACAAGTACCCTCGCGCCCTGGCGGCCATCACGGCGGCGCGCCGCGATGATGCCGCGCCCTCGTTCGGCTCGCGTGTCGAGACACTGCTGGCCCGGCGCCACATCGCCGCGCTCACGCCGATTCTGCAGCAGCGCCCAGGCGAATTCGCACGCCGGCTGGACGTGAGCCTGCGCCGAGCAAGCGACGCCAACGCCGTGCTCGACGCCTTCGAGGCGGTGGCGGCACAGGCATCCACGCCCATCGTGCTGCAGGTGCTGGCCCAGACACGGGCGCCACGCCCCCTGCCCTTGCGGGCCTTCACACCCAAAGGCGCGTTGGCCAAGGTCTATGGCACTGAAGACCGGCGTGAGCCTGTGGCCCCCGAGATACTGGCCCGTGTGGCCCGGATCTGCCAGAACGCGCTCATCCAACGCTTTGCCTCGCTGCCGCCGCTTGGCCCCTGCTTCGTAGACCCCGCACTGCGAGACTACAAAGTGCCGCTGGCGCAGCGTGCCGCGTCGAAAACCCTGCGCACCCTGGTGCGGGGCAGCCGCCTGCCCCTGCCCGATACGCGCTTCATCCGCCTGTTCCTGTGGTGGAAGAACGGCCGAGCCCGCACGGACATCGACCTGTCCGCGGCCTTCTTCGATGCCCGCTTCGTGTTCATGCAGACGGTCGCCTACTACAACCTTACGGCTTTCGGAGGCTGCCACAGCGGCGACATTGTCGACGCGCCCCAGGGCGCCTCGGAGTTCATCGACCTCGACATTGACGCCCTCGTGGAAAAAGGCATCCGCTACGTGGTCACCTCCATCAACTCCTATACCGAGCAGCCGTATTGCGATCTGCCGGAATGCTTCGCCGGCTGGATGGCCCGCGCCGACCTGGCATCGGGTGAAGTCTTCGAGCCGCGTTCCGTGATCGACCGCATCGACATCGCATCCGACACCCGGATCTGCCTGCCCTTCGTCATGGACCTGCAGGAGCGCCGAATGATCTGGGCCGACCTGGGCCTCACTGCATCGCCAAGGTGGAACAACGTCCGCAACAACCTGAGCGGGGTTTCATTGATGCTGCGGGCCTTGGTGCACACACCACGACCCGATCTGGAGACCCTGTTCGACCTGCATGCACGTGCACGGGGTGAACGGGTGAGCGAGCCGCAGCGGGCGCAGACGGTGTTTTCCCCCCTCGAGGGAGTGACGCCGTTCGATGTGGATGTGATTCGGTCACAGTTTCTGTAAAAGGGTGACACGATTCGGACGACCTTCTGCGGGGCCAGGCGCAGTGCTGCAGGCGATCTGCTTCCCGGAAAAATCTCGCCCCTTTCATGGCTTCTCCCGATTGAAGGGATGGCCGTGAAGCCATGCCCCACGCATTGCGCGCTGCCGGCTCAGGCCGCCAGGCCTGCGGCCAGTTGCCGCACGGTCCGGGCATTGGCGCCCTTGCCGGTGATGGCCACCGCAGGGGGGTGGGCCAGCATGCGCTCGAAGACGCTGCGCACTTCCTCGGCTCCGATGCCATCGATCATCGCCAGCGTCTCGGCCACAGACGTCACGCTGCCATGGGCAAAGAGGTCCTCGACAGCCCGCTCCATGGTGGCGTAGGTCCGCTCGCCCGCACGCACCCGCGAGACCGCCAGCTGGTTCTTGGCCCGTTCCAGATGCACGGGGTCGATGCCGGCCGCCTGGGCGCGCAGCAGGCCGCCTGTCGCTGCCACCAGCGCTTCGAGCTTGTCCGGGGTCGTGACGGCATGCACGATGAAGTTGGCCCAGACGTCGCCCCCCTCCATCGCCGCATAGGCCGTATAGGCCAGCCCGAGCCGTTCACGCACGGTATCGACCAGGGGCGACGACATCCCCTCGCCCAGCAGATGGGCCGCCAGCGAGGCCACGAGGCGCGCGCGCTGCCGGTGCTCGCCCTGCGCTTCATCAAGCACCAGGGGATAGGCCAGGTTCACGAACACCTGGGACACCTGCGTGAAGCGCCGGGCCAGGGCCTGCCCCACATACTTTGCCGGCCGGGGTGGCAGCCCCACGGCCGGACCGGCCGACGCAGGCATGCCGGAGAACAGCTGCGCCGCCTGCTCCAGCCAGGCCGGGACATCGAAGTTTCCGGCCGCGACGACGACGGTCTTTTCTCCCACGTAATGGGACTGCACATGGCGCACCAGATCCTGCCGGGTGAAGCCTTCGATATTGGCGACCGTGCCGATCACCGGCATGCCCATGGGGTCATCGCCCCAGATGGCGCGGTCCAGCAGATCGCCGGCGCTGTCCTCCGGATCCTCTTCGTACTCGATGGCCTCCTGCCGGATCACCTGCAGCTCCCTTTGCAGTTCATGCTCGGGAAACACGCTGTTCAGGACGATATCCGCCGTCATGCCCAGCAGGGCCTGCGCATGCCAGCCAAGGCCGGTCATGAAATAGCCCGTGATGTCCTTTCCGGTGAAGGCGTTGACCTCCGCGCCCAGACGCTCCGCATCCAGGTTGATCTCCTGCACGGAACGCGTGTGCGTGCCCTTGAACGCCATGTGCTCAAGCACATGGCTGATGCCGTTGCTGGTGGAGGTCTCGTCGCGGGAGCCCACGCGCAGAAACACACCCACGCTGACGCTCTGCAGGTGCGGCATGGGCAGCGCCAGCAGCCGTACCCCGTTCGGGAGAGTGCGCAGGGCCATGGCAGGCCGCTCCAGTTCGGTTGCCGCCAGGGGCTTGTCTTGAATCATGGGCTATTGTCGTGCAGCCTGCACCGTCAAGCCCGAAGGAAATCCACCAGCGCCCGCAGCGCTGCGGGCAGGTGCCGTCGCCTGGAGTAGTAGAGACAGAACCGGCCTGGCGGCGCGGCACAGTCCCCCAGCACCGCCACCAGCGGGCCGTTGACCTCCACGGCCAGTGGCTCGCCATTCACGTGGAACTCCCAGGCGTAGCAGTGCACGCTGGGGAAACGGCGGCCAATGCAGGCGTGGCCGGGCAACTCGCGCGGCGTCCGTGGCGTGCCGCGCAAGGCGAGATAGGACGGTGCGGCCACGCAGGCGAAACGCTGCGGCGGCCCGACCGGCACCATGCCAGGCTCTCACCGAAGCGGACTCCCGCATCGAAGCCATCGCCCACGATGTCGGCCAGGCCGTCATCGGTCACGACGTCCACTTGCAGCGCGGGTACTTCGCCACGAATCCCGCCAGCATCGGTGCCAGGTGAGCAATGGCCAGGGGCAGCTTCATGAGCGATGCCCACGCTGCGC
Source organism: Delftia sp. UME58 (assembly GCF_014170385.1). Taxonomy (NCBI): domain Bacteria; kingdom Pseudomonadati; phylum Pseudomonadota; class Betaproteobacteria; order Burkholderiales; family Comamonadaceae; genus Delftia; species Delftia sp. UME58. Next base: position 4,411 of record NZ_LZZV01000025.1, on the reverse strand, counting down.
TCAGGATGCTATGAGCCCCCGGACTCCCGGAGCGGCCAGCCGCTGCGGGCCAAGCGCCGGCCGCCGCCGCCGAACTGGCAAGACCAGCTCTCCAACTGGTCGAGGATGGACACCAGCGCCCTGCCCGATGGAGTCAGGCCATAAACCACCTCCCGGGGAAAGACCGGCATGGGGCGGCGTTCGAGCAAGCCCCGCCCCTCCAGGCCCTGCAAGCGCTCGGACAGCACCTTGGGCGACACGCCGGGCAGAACGGCCACGAGTTCGCTGTGCCGCCTGCTACCCTCCTGCAAATGCCACAGCACCAGCGCGTTCCAGCGATGACCGAGAAAAGCCAGCCAGTCCTCCACGGGACATTCAGCCGGGCGACGCGGTGCGGGCGACTCCAGGGCGTTCTCGCTCATCGGGTGACCTCCGTGCAGTTCTTCCCATTCGGTGACTCCAGGAAGCGCGATCCACTATGGCCCGCTCCAACACCCAGGGAAACGACAGCATGGCACCCAGCATCACCTCACCAGAGCACATGAACAGCGCATTCGCCGATGCATTCAACAGCCGCAGCCTCGCCCATCTGCTCGCGCTCTACGAACCGGGCGCAGTGCTGCGCACCAGCGGCGACGGCACAAACCACACCGGCCTCGACGCCATCACAAGCGCGTTGTCGCAACTCCTACAAGCGCCAGGCCGAATGGCCTCCCGCAACCACTTCTGCATCATCCACGGCGACCTTGCCCTGCTGCGCGCGGACTGGGAACTGACCACCGATGACGGCGCCGTGGTGGCCTCCGGCAGCTCCGCCGAGCTGGTGCGCAAGCAGGGGGATGGGCGCTGGCTTTATGTCATTGACCATGCAGTGGGGGCAGGTCAATGCAACCAAGGCTAGCATCCATGATGCTAACCCGTACCCCACAATGCTCCGACACTTCCTTCACACTTCGATTTGATTCGTGCAGACCTTCCTCAAAAATATTGAACTATTGGTTCGCAAGGTAGATTGGACTATCTCTCATTTTGCATATGAATAACAATGTTGACCATTGATTTTGATGATTTCAAATTCGACATCGAGCCCATTTCTCGATCCATTGAAGTAGATGGCGGCCCCTACATGGACTGGTTGACCATCAACGTAAAAATTACGGATGGTAATTTTTCTGGCAACGTTCAGTGGCTGGTTATGCCGACAGAAATCCAGAAATTCAAGCAAGATCTTTCGCAGGCCTATCAGTCATTGATAGCGGGAAAGTTTGATATCGACCCTGTCCAACTATCCGGGATCGAGCCTCAATTCTTGCTTGCCATCGGGGGGGCGAACGCATGGGGTCACCTGTTAACCCAATACACCATGAAGGATTCCCCGGATGGACCCGAACTCAAAGGTTCATTCGGGCTGGATCAGAGCTTTCTTCCCGAATGGATCCGTGATCTGGATGAGTTACTGGAATTCCGCAGCCATTAATATGTTCAGTCCCACAGTGAGATGGTGCGGATGAAGTCTAAAGCGGCTTGGATCTTTTTCCCATGCCTCGCAAATCGCCCGGAATGGTGTCTTTCACCTGAGCGCATTCAAGTGCTTGCCGTAGCTGCTCCAGGCCCTCGTACTCATACGCCTTGATCGTGGATTCCTGGATGGTCCGGTTCATGCGCTCGACCATGCCGTTCGTCCAGGGGTGATACGGCTTGGCATGCCTTTTCTCGATGCCATTGAACTTGCAGATGCGCTCGAAGATGTGACCGATGCATGTGTCGGTGACGCCGCCTCTTAAGCGTTATTGTCCCGTAAAGGCCATGCCGTTGTCCGTCAAAACGGTATGTATGCGGTACGGGAAGGCAACAAGTACCTGTCGAAGGAACTGCGCTGCATTGGCTTTGGTTGCTCTATCAAAGAAGGCAACGCGCGTGAATTTTTGATGTTGCCCCGTATTCCCGGCCCCGTCCTATTCGCAATAAAGCGCTTGGTCAGCCCCTGCGACCTGGTGCCGCCTGAACTCCCGAGGCGAACGCATTTTCAGCGAAGAATGCGGATGCACCTCGTTGTTCAGTCCATCGAGCACCACCGCCAAAGGTTGCGCTTCTTCTCTACCGTGGAATTGGTTAATGCCTTGGGGCAAGAGAAGGCCCAGGGCAAAGCCGGACAGCTCGCCCACAGGCTGGTGCATACGGATCTGGTGATACTCGATGAGCTGGGCTATCTGCCCTTCAGCTCATCTGGTGGTGCGCTACTGTTCCATCTGCTCTCGACGCTTTACGAACGCACCAGCGTGGTCATCACCACCAACCTGAGCTTCAGCGAATGGGCGAGCGTGTTTGGTGATGCCAAGATGACCACGGCTCTGCTGGACCGCCTGACCCACCACTGCCATATTCTGGAAACAGGCAACGACAGCTACCGCTTCAAGCACAGCAGTGCAGTCCAACAACCGCCCATGAAGAAGGAGAGAAACAAAACCTTATCCACATCTTGAGCCTTGCGGCTCAAGTCAGAGGGTGGGTCAGTTTGAGATGGAAATGGCGGGTCAGTTTTGCGTGGGAATTAACAGAGACACGCTTTGTCGCATCAAAACAGGCGCTGTGGGTGCGTTTTGACACTGCATACGGTAAACACCATGAACAAGGTTCGAGGAAAACTCCGCGGTGCTCATTCATCTTCAGCCAGCGTGGCGGAAAGCGTGCCCTAGCACCCGCAGACGAAGAATATTTGCTGAACGCTATACGTTATCAGTTACGTAAAGCCGCCTCAAAATGAACTACTTCGCTGTCTGCAACAACATCTCTGCAATCCTCGCGGCGCGTGTTACTGCGCTGCGTTCTGTCACCGCTGAACAAGCTGCTACGCAAAAATCTGCCCCGGCTGGCGCTACAGCTGTTGTCTGCTTTGCAGGTGAACAAGTCCTCGAAGTGATTTCAGAAGATGCTTACTCTGCAGAGCAGACCTATGCTGTCGTACTGATGTGCCGAGGGGCCACCGCCTCAGACCGTGACGACGGCGCTCTCATGCACGGTATCATCCGCGCCCTCAACGGCTCCCGACCGCTCCCAGAAGAGCGCGGCTTCCTGGGGTACTCCGGGTGTGATTCTGACTTTGAAGACAACGCCCGTTATTACACACTCACCTTCAAAATCAAGCGCGTGCAAACTATTTTTAATTAATTTTATGATATGTTATTTTCAACCAATGGTAGGCCGAACCTACCCCTCTATCCATTTGAGGCACCACATCCGCCTCTTGCCAACCTGAAGCCTTCATATCGTACTGTTCAATGACTCCATCATAACCTTGGCAGGCTATTTTCTCATTATCTGTATGATTAATTTTCGAAAATGTGGTTTTACAAATCACCCGGGTTCCCACCTTACTGTTGCGTATCCACGCTGTTCGCTGCCTAATCCTATTTCTCTCAGCCTCCTCACGCTCAGGCGCTCGCGAATGCCACCTAGCGCTTAGAGTGGAGAACTTTGAAATTACATCCTGCAACTCCGTCTTACTGACTGGTGAAATTTGCAGTTCGTGTCTATTTGCAAACGAAGGCAATGCATCATAAATAACGCCATCGGATGTGGGATTTGAATTACTCAAGAAATCCGCACTAATCGCACGAGTCTTCAATTTCTCAGAGGATTGAGGTTTACCTGAAAATGGCAAGCTCGTGCAACCCGAAGATTTTTCACAGACACGCCACGATACATTGACATACTTCTCGGCGATTATCTCACCATAATTTAATTTAACAACGACTCTCCACCATTCACCCGTATTACCCTTCATATTCTGGGTATAAATACGGTCAACATCTTTCATATTATAGTCATAACCACGCACCGAAACTGCAAGCGCATATCTCGGTTCGTTTGTGTAACCCCAGGCCGTACCCTTTGATAAATCACTGAACTTAAACGCAACCGTATTGTCTTCATAATAGTTCATTGTATTTCTCGGAGCCGTTACACAACCCGACAACCCGACGGCCAACAAATACGTGAGGAGCTTAAATTTCAGAGACGCTGAAGTTTTCATGAAGAACCTAATTTAAATAGCCAGAACTCATATATTTACTATTAGTAACATTTTATCACACCTTAACAGCGAGGTAAAGATTTGGGGCAAGCGATTCAGTCGCTACACGAGTTATTGCAACTTCACATGTGAAACTCGAAATGGCTGCAACTGATGTTGCCCCCGTATTCCCGACCCCACCCTATTCGCAATAAAGCACTTGGTCAGCCTCTGCAGCCTGTTGCCGCCTGAACTCCCGAGGTGAACGCATTTTCAGCGAAGAATGCGGATGCACCTCGTTGAAGTGCTCGAAGGCTGCTGGCAGTTGTGCCAGTACCGTCTGCGCGTCACTCAGGTCCATGCGCGCCACATAGTCGCGCTTGAAGGTGTTGACGAAGCTCTCGGCCATGCCGTTGCTCT
>NZ_LZZV01000024.1:0-679 GCF_014170385.1 Delftia sp. UME58 | reverse complement strand
ATCAACTTTTGTATGGAGAGTCGTCATGAGCGTTCAGGGCATGACATGGGCGCTTGCTCAGAGAATCGTGAAGGATCCGACCGCGCGTCACGTCCTGCTGTGCCTGGCTAACTATGCCGGCGCGAAGGGCGAGGGCGCTTTCCCGTCCGTGGCGACGTTGGCCGAAGACACTGGCCTGTCGAACCGGACGGTGCAGACCAAATTGCGTGAACTGGAAGCCCTGCAGGTGATCCAGCGCGGCAATCAGGATCTGGTGGCTGCCTACATTCGGCGCGCTGATCAGCGGCCGGTTTGCTACGACATTGATCTGTCACGGGGTGCAGTAGCTGCGCCCCGCGTGGAACATTCTGAAGGGCAAACACGGGGTGAACCTGCTGCGCCCCGTAATGAACGGGGTGAATCTGACGACGTCACGGGGTGCAGCTCACGACGTCACGGGGTGAATCTGACGACGTCACGGGGTGAACGTGCTGCACCCGAACCGTCATTGAACCGTCAAGGAACCATCAATGAACCTAAAGGCGTGCGCAAGCGCTCGCCGGGGTTCGACCCGATGAGCGTGGAATTGCCGGACTGGCTGGATGCCGATCTGTGGGGGCGCTGGGTGCGTCACCGCGTGCAGATCCGCAAGCCGTTGACCGAAGAGGCCGCCAAGCAGCAGGTGATGGACCTGGACGGA
>NZ_LZZV01000023.1:0-93132 GCF_014170385.1 Delftia sp. UME58 | reverse complement strand
CCCCCACTCTCACTCCCACTCCCGCCCCCATACCCCAGCCGCAAGAGCCGGTCGCCCATGCCGAGGCACGCCCTGATTCGCAAGCGCCCTTGCCCGCTGCCGGCAGCACCGTCTCCGGCACGGTCGAACCCATGCCCGTAGTTGCAGCGGCCGGCGCTGCGGGTGCCGTCGCTGCCACTGCAGCGGCAGCCATTCCCGTCAAGGCCGCGTTGGTGCCAGCCAAAGCACCTGCACCTGCACCAGCGTCCGTGCACGCAGCCACGCCAGCGCCCGCAAAGCCCTCCAAGGTGGCGACTGAAACCAAACCAGCCAAGCCCGCCAAGTCCGCCGAACCCGTCGCAAAGGCCCCGGCACCTGCCAAGGCCGCCTCGGCGGCTCTGGAGCCGGGCAACTACTACATCAACATCGGCGTGTTCTCTGAAGCAGGCAATGCCGGGCGCGTGGTAGAGCGGCTGGAGAAAGCCAAGCTGCCCACGCTCAGCCAGACCCTGCACAGCAACAAGGGCGAGATCGTGCGCGTGCGCTCGGGCCCCTTTGCCAAGCAGCGCAGCGCCGATCAGGCGGCCGCCAAGATACGCGCCATGGGCATGGAGGCCACGGTCTTCCACCACGCCCCCGCAGAAGGCCGCAGCGCGCGGCGCTGAAGCCTTTGCTGCCACCTGTTACTTCCGCATGCCTTCGGCTTCGCATTGGCCCGGCTCAGCCCGGCTAAGGTATGCGGCATTGTCCGAGGCAGCGCGCCCGCGCCCGCCCTGATACTGCGCAGCAACACCCCATGAATCGAGGAGACAGACCATGCCGATGACCGCCCCCGCCCTCCAACGCCGCCTTGCCGCCCTGGCCCTGCTGGGCGCCACCACCCTGGTGGCCGGCTGCGCCGGCATGAGCAATCCTTTTGGTGGCAGCAGCGGCGGCGGCGCGGCGCAGCCGGCCCCGCGCCCCGTGCAGGTCTGCAATGCGGCATCGGCCCAGTCCTTCGTGGGCAAGAGCAATACCTCGGCCACGCTGGAGGCCGCACGCAAGCAGTCGGGCGCCTACATGGCCCGCGTGCTGCGCGACGGCCAACCGACCACCATGGAGTTCAACCAGGAGCGCCTGAACCTGGTGGTCGACGGCACAGGCCGCATCGTGGCCGTGCGCTGCGGCTGATCGCCGGCCGATTGCGCTGTGGCGCTGGATGAAGAAAGGACGCCGAGGCGTCCTTTTTCAATGGTCGTTGGCCCGCTCACTCCGCCAGGAACAACTCCTGCAGATCGCTGAGGAAGTCAAAGCCCCGCTCCGTGGGCACCACCCGCCCCAAGTCGCGCGTGATCAGGCCCTTGGCCTGTGCGGCGTCCAGCCCCTTGGCGATGGAGGACAGCGGCAGGCCCGTGCGCTCCATGAAGTCCTGCAGCGCAAAGCCTTCGCGCAGGCGCAGCGCGTTGAGCATGTACTCGAAGGGCAGGTCGGCACGGCGCACCTCGCCGTCCTGCGCCAGCGGCGCGCCGGCCAGGGCCTGGTCCATGTAGCGCGCGGGATCGCGAAAGCGCACCTGGCGCACGATGCGGTGCGCAAAGCTGAGCTTGCTGTGCGCGCCCGCGCCTATGCCCAGGTAGTCGCCGAACTGCCAGTAGTTGCGGTTGTGCCAGCACTGGTGGCCCTCACGCGCATAGGCCGAGATCTCGTAGCGCTGCATGCCCGCTGCAGCGGTGCGCGCGGTGATGCGGTCCAGCATGTCGTAGGCCAGGTCGTCCTCGGGGATGGCCGGCGGAAACTTGGCGAAATACGTATTGGGCTCGATGGTCAGGTGATAGACCGACAGGTGCGGCGGGGCAAACGACATGGCCACGTCCAGGTCCCGCGCCAGGTCCAGTTCGGTCTGGCCGGGCAGCGCGTACATCAGGTCGATGTTGAAGGTCTCGAAGCTGTCGGCCGCCTCGCGCACGGCCGCACGCGCCTGGGCGCCGTCGTGCACGCGGCCCACGGCCTGCAGCAGGCGGTCGTCAAAGCTCTGCACGCCAATGGACAGCCGCGTGACGCCGGCCGCGCGGAAGGCGCGGAAGCGGTCGGTCTCGAAGGTGCCGGGGTTGGCCTCCATGGTGATCTCGCAGTCGGCCTCCATGCGCAGGCGCGCGCGGATGGCGGCCAGCAGCCGGTCTATGGACTCGGGCGCGAACAGGCTGGGCGTGCCGCCGCCGATGAAGATGCTGTGCACGGTGCGGCCCCAGATCAGCGGCAGCGCGCTTTCGAGGTCGGCGACCAGGGCGTCGATGTAGCGGTCTTCGGGCAGCTCGGGGCCGTCGCGGCCATGCTCGTGCGAGTTGAAGTCGCAGTACGGGCACTTGCGAATGCACCAGGGCAGGTGCACATACAGCGACAGCGGCGGCAGGCTGCCCAGCTGCAGCGTGCCGGGGCGCATGTAGTGCTGGATGTCGCGCTGCACGGCGGCCTGGGCGCCGGAGGCCGAATCCTGGGGCTGGATGGGAATCATCGCACCCAGCGCTCGCGCACGAGTTCGATCATCTGCAGCGTGGCGCGGCCGCGGTGGCTGTGCGCGTGCTTCTCGGCCGGGTCCATCTCGGCAAAGGTCTGGCCCAGCTCGGGGATGTACATCACGGGGTCGAAGCCGAAGCCCTGCGTGCCACGGCGCTCGGTGGTGATCTCGCCGAGCACACGGCCCATGGCGATCAGCGGCTCGGGGTCCCTGGCGCTGCGCACGCCCACCAGGGTGCTGACCATGGCGGCGCGGCGGTCGGCAACGCCCTGCATCTGCTCCAGCAGGGCGCGCACGTTGTTGTCGTCGCTTTTCTCGTAGCCGAACTGCGTGCAGTAGTAGGCCGTGTCCACGCCCGGCAGGCCGCCGAAGTGCGAGACGCACATGCCGGCGTCGTCGGCAATGGCGGGCAGGCCCGTGCGCTCGGCCGCGAAGCGGGCCTTGGACAGCGCGTTCTCCACGAAGGTGCAATGCGGCTCGGGCGCCTCGCCCTCGAACAGGTCGCCCTGGCGAATCAGTTCAACGCCCAGCGGGGCGAACATGGCTTGCAGCTCGGCGAGCTTGCCGCGGTTGTTGGAGGCCAACACAATCTTCATCGTAGAAATCCAGTCGGGCGCCCGTGCGCCCTTTGTCGTCAATAGGTTCGGTAGTCCATGCGCGCCACCGGCACCGCTGCTGCGGGCCGGCAGCGGCGTTCAGCGCTTGAACTGGCGCTCGGCCGAGCGGCGTATCGCCTCGTTGATCTCGGCGATGGAGCGCTCGATGGCGGCGTCATCCAGTTCATCTTCCAGGTCTTCGATTGGCCCCCCCTGGATCGTGGATTCAAACGCGTCGTTCTCGATGTCCTGGGTGGAGATGCCCATGGTGGACGCGAAGGCGTCGGGCGTCTCCCACTCCATGGCGATGGCCGTGACGTTGTCGCTGGCATCGCCCGCGTTGCGCAGCGCCGTTTCCACCAGCTGGGGGATGGCCTGGGACACGGTGCGGCCGTGCAGGGTGCGCATCAGGTGCCCTTCGTCCACGCTTCCCCACAGGCCGTCGGAGCACAGCAGCAGCTTGTCGCCCTGCTCCAGCCGGCGCGGCTCGGTCACGTCGTAGATGGGCTTGGACGGCGAGCCCAGGCAGGTGAACAGCACATTGCGGCTGGATGTCTTGAGCTGCGCGGCGATCTCCCCCATCTCCAGATAGGAGTGGTCGCGCGTGCGCACCAGCAGTTCGCCACCGCGCACCAGGTACAGGCGCGAGTCGCCGCAGTGGATCCAGGTGATCTTGCCCTTCTGGATGACGGCCGCCACCAGCGTGGTGCGCGGCGTATCGATCATGCCCTTGGCGCTGGCGTAGCGCAGGATCTGCCGGTGCGCATGCAGCAGCGCATCGACCAGAAAGCCCTGCGGATCGTCCAGCAGCGGCTTGGCCTGGCGCTGGAAATGCACGGACATCACCTGCAGCGCCAGCTGCGCGGCGACCTCGCCTTCGGGATGGCCGCCCATGCCGTCGGCCAGCACGAAGAGCACGGCCTCCCGCGTGTAGCAGTAGCCCATGCGGTCTTCATTGAGCGCGCGGCCGCCGCGGCGGCTCAGCTGAAATACCGAAAACCTCATGGCTTGCGCTCCTGGCCGACGGCCGGCAGGCCCGCCGCGCCGCTGATCTTCTGCATGTTCTTCTTGGCGTCGGTCACCAGCGTGTCCAGTTGCAGGCGCATGCGCTCGGAGACACTGAGCTTGGTGTAGCGGCGCTCACCCTCGCGGCTCAACTCCTTTTGCAGCGCAAACACCGACTGCGGGCGCGAACCCGGGTCCATGGCCATGCACCACTCGACGACTTCGATGAGGTTGTCCGAGTACACGCCGCGCAGCTTGGTCAGCGCCAGCGTGAGCCGGTCCTTGTCCTGGCGCTGCGGCGCCTCGTTGGGCGGAAAGCCCTGCATGCAGGCATAGATGCAGGCGCCGATCGCGTAGATGTCGGTCCAGGGGCCGAGCGACGCATCGCGGCGGTACATCTCGGGCGCGGCAAAGCCCGGCGTGTACATGGGGCGGATGAAGTTGCCTTCCTTGGACAGCACCTCGCGCGCCGCGCCGAAGTCGATCATCACGGCGCGGTCGTCATTGGTGATGAAGATGTTGGCCGGCTTGATGTCCAGGTGCAGCATCTTGTGCTGGTGCACGATGCGCAGGCCGCGCAGCACCTCGTCGAACAGCGAGCGGATGGTCGATTCGCGGAACACCTTCTCGGCCTTGAGCTCGCGCGCGGTGACGACGAAGTCCTGCAGGGTGGCGCCCTCCAGGTAGTTCATCACCATGTAGACGGTTTCGTTCTCGCGAAAGAAATTGAGCACGCTGACCACGGAAGCGTGCGAGATCTGGGCAAGAGAGCGCCCTTCCTCGAAGAAGCTCTTGAGGCCCAGGCGGTACAGCGAAAGCTTTTCGGGAGCCACGGCGGGCTGCAACTCTCCGGGGGCACGGGTGGCCAGCGAGGCGGGCAGGTATTCCTTGATCGCAACCTGCTTGCCCTCTGCATCCAAGGCCAGGTAGACGACGCCGAAACCGCCGGAAGCAAGCCTGCGCACCACCCGATAGCCGCCGATCGTGCTGCCTGGCGGCAATGGCGCCGGCTTGATCTTGGAAGACATTTTTCTCCGGTGAGTCTCAGGGATGGGGCGAAACCCGGATAATCGGGCAATTGCAAGCATCCATCAAAAGTCCAATGCCAGTTTACAGCATGACCGGATACGCCAGTGCCCAGCACGGCGCGTCCGCAGAAGATGGTGGAGCGTCGGGCCGCAACAGCCGGCTCGGTCTGGAGATCCGCTCGGTCAACAGCCGCTTCCTGGATCTTTCGTTCCGCCTGCCCGACGAGTTGCGCGCCCATGAGCCGGCCTTGCGGGCCCTTCTGACCGCCCGCCTCAAGCGCGGCAAGGTCGAAGTGCGCGCCGCCATCGACAACGACGACGGCAACTCCCTGCCCGACCCCTCCACCGCCATGCTGCAGCGCCTGGCCATGCTCCAGGACACCGTCCAGTCCTGGCTGCCCGACGCTCGCAGCCTGTCCGTCTCCGACGCACTGCGCCTGGCCAGCGGCGGCGCCAACTCGGCCATCGACTGGGGCAGCGTGCTGCCCACGCTGGCAGAGCAGGCCCTGACCGAACTGCTGGAGGCCCGCGCCCGCGAAGGCAAGCGCCTGGCCACCATGCTGCTGGACCGCATCGCCCAGCTGCGCAAGCTCGCGGCAGACGCCACGCCCCTGGTACCCCAGCTCGTGGAGCAGCAGCGCCTGCGCTTCATGGAGCGCTGGAAGGAGGCCATGGCCCTGGCCGAAGGCGCCGTGGCGCCCGAAGCCGCCCAGGACCGCGCCCTGACCGAGGCCACGGCCTTTGCCATCCGCATCGACGTGGCCGAGGAAGTCACCCGCCTGGACTCGCACCTGGACGAGATCCAGAGCCTGCTCAAGAAGGGCGGCGAGATCGGCAAGCGCCTGGACTTCCTGATCCAGGAACTGCACCGCGAAGCCAACACGCTGGGCTCCAAGTCCGCCACGCTGGAGCTGACCCGCATCAGCGTGGACATGAAGGTGCTGATCGAGCAGATGCGCGAGCAGGTGCAGAACATCGAATAAGCCCATCACAGATGCCCATGCGTAACCAAACTGCGCACAAATCCATGGATTACCCCGGAAACCTCTTTGTCGTCTCGGCCCCCAGCGGGGCCGGCAAGTCCAGCCTGGTGCGAGCCTTGCGCGAGTTCGATGCTCGCGTCTCGCCCTCCGTCTCCCACACCACCCGCGCGCCGCGTGGCCAGGAAAAGCACGGCCGCGAGTACTACTTCGTCTCCGACCAGGAGTTCGACACCATGGTGTCGAACAACGCCTTCGTCGAATGGGCGAATGTGCACAGCCGCCGCTACGGCACGGCCAAGAAGGCGCTGGAAGAGCGCATCCAGGTCGGCACCGACGTGCTGCTGGAGATCGACTACCAGGGCGCGCTGCAGGTCAAGGAGGCGTTTCCGAACGCCGTTCTGATCTTCATCCTGCCGCCCAGCTGGGACGAGCTTCGCGCACGCCTGGAAAACCGGGGCGAGGATGCGCCCGAGGTGATCGAGCTGCGCCTGACGAACGCGGCCGAGGAGATGGCCCAGGTGGCGAAATTCGACTTCGTTATAATCAACGAATTGTTCGAGAGCGCACTGTTTGATCTCAAGACGATCATCCACGCCCAGCGCCTCAAGTATGCGGCTCAGCGCAGCCGCCGCGCAGAGACCTTCGAGTCTCTCAATATTTCTGTACCCAACTGACGTTTCCCGGAGATCCTGATGGCACGCATCACTGTTGAAGACTGCCTGGAGCAGATCCCTAACCGCTTCCAGCTCGTGTTGGCCGCCACCTACCGCGCCCGCATGCTGAGCCAGGGCCACACGCCCAGGATCGAAACCAAGAACAAGCCCGGTGTCACCGCCCTGCGCGAGATCGCCGAAGGCAAGGTCGGCCTGGAGATGCTGAAGAAGGTTCCGGGCTGATTTGCTGCAAAGCAACACAATGGCCCCACAAAGAGCACCGCACAGCGGTGCTTTTTTTACATGAAGCCTGCACAAACCCGCATGCACGCTACATTTAAGTCATGAAAGCGGCCTTGACTTCGTTCACAGCCCCCTCTGATCCCGTACCGACACCCCGGCCCGAGCGCATGTCTGCAGAGCAGGCAGCGAGCGTGTCGGCCAATGCCTTTGCCGGACTGATGGAGCACCTGGGTTACCTGGATGCCACCAGCATCGAGCAGGTGCGCGAAGCCTATGCCTTTGCCGACCTGGCCCACAGCGACCAGTGGCGCAGCAGCGGCGAGCCCTACATCACCCATCCCATTGCCGTCACCGCGCTGTGCGCGAGCTGGAAGCTCGACGCGCCGGCCCTGATGGCCGCGCTGCTGCACGATGCGATGGAAGACTGCGGCGTCACCAAGGCGGACCTCGCCCAGCGCTTCGGCCAGGACGTGGCCGAGCTGGTCGACGGCCTCACCAAGCTGGACAAGCTGCAGTTCAACACGCGTGAGGAAAACCAGGCCGAGTCCTTCCGCAAGATGCTGCTGGCCATGGCGCGCGATGTGCGCGTCATCCTGATCAAGCTGGCCGACCGCACCCACAACATGCGCACCATGGGCGACATGCCGCGCAACAAGTGGGGCCGCATCTCGTCGGAGACGCTGGAGATCTACGCACCCATCGCCCACCGCCTGGGCCTGAACCAGACCTACCGCGAGCTGCAGGACCTGGCCTTCCGCCACCTGCATCCCTGGCGCTATGCCACGCTGGAAAAGGCCATCGCCCGCTCGCGCAAGCGCCGCCGCGACCTGGTCCAGCGCGTGCAGGACGAGGTCAATGCGGAGTTCGCCAGCGCAGGCCTGCAGGCACGCCTGGCAGGGCGCGAAAGCACGCTGTATTCGCTCTATCTGCGCATGGAGAAGAACCAGCTGAGCTTTGCCAAGGTGACGGACGTCTACGGGTTTCGCGTCATCCTGCCGCGCGTGATCGACTGCTATACCGCGCTGGGCGTGCTGCACCAGATGTACAAGCCCATGCCGGGCCGCTTCAAGGACTACATCGCCATTGCCAAGAACAATGGCTACCAGTCGCTGCACACCACGCTGGTGGGCCCCTCGGGCGTGAACATCGAGTTCCAGATCCGAACCGAGGAAATGCACATCGTCGCCGAGGCCGGCGTCGCCGCGCACTGGCTGTACAAGGCCCAGCCCGGCCACGATTCCGAGCAGCTGGGCACGCAGTGGCTGCAGTCGCTGCTGGACATACAGAACGAGACGCGCGATGCGGCCGAGTTCTGGGACCACGTCAAGGTGGACCTGTTCCCCGACGCCGTCTACGTGTTCACGCCCAAGAGCGAGATCATGGCCATGCCGCGCGGCGCCACCGTGGTGGACTTCGCCTATGCCATCCACAGCAAGGTCGGCAACCACATGACGGCCGCGCGCATCAACAACGAGGAAGTGCCGCTGCGCACCGAACTCAAGAGCGGCGACGTGGTGCAGATCGTCACCTCCGAGGACGCCACGCCCAACCCGGCCTGGCTGGGCTTCGTGAAGACGGGCCGCGCGCGCTCCAAGATCCGCCACTACCTGAAGTCGGCCGCGCAAAGCGAATCGGCCCGCCTGGGCGAGAACCTGCTGGCCCAGGCCATGCGGGCCGAAGGCATGGATGCCGTGCCGCCGGCCGATGAGGCCAACCAGGCACTGTGGGACGAGGTGCTGCGCATGGCCGGCAGCCGCAGCCGCGCCGACCTGATGGTGGACATCGGCATGGGCCGGCGCATTGCGTCGCTGGTGGCCTCGCGCCTGACGGCGCTGATGGCGCGCCACGGCCACCGGCCCGACGCCCTGCTGCTCACGCGCGAACGCTTCAACTCCAGCAACCGCCCCTTCCAGGGCGCCGTGCTGCTGGACGGCTCCAACCAGGGCTCCATCCACTACGCGCAATGCTGCCGCCCCGTGCCGGGCGACCCCATCGTGGGCTACCTGGGCAGCGGCGAAGGCCTGATCGTCCACCATGCGCAGTGCAAGATCGCGCAGCGCCTGCAGGAAAAGGACAGGGACCGCTTCATCGTGGTCGAGTGGGCCGATGACATGGATGCCGCGCGCCTGTTCGAGGCACGCATCGTGGTCACCGTCAACAACGGCAAGGGCGTGCTCGCGCGCGTGGCGGCCGAGCTGGCCGGCGCCGAGGTGGACATCCTGCGCGTGGACATGGCCGACGAGGCGGCCATGAGCACCACGGACCTGTGCTTCGTGATCTCGGTGCACGACAACCAGCAGGTGGAGTCCGCGCTGCGCAACCTGCGCCGCGTGCACTCGGTGGTGCGCGCATCGCGCGTCATCCCCTGAACACTGCCCCGCTCCTGCGGGGCTTTTTCATTGCTCCAGGTCCTGGGCCAGCTGCTGCAGCAACGGGCCGCAGTCCTGCTCGATCTTGAGGGCCAGCAAATCCTCGGAGCGCATGCGGCCCTGGTTGATGGCCGCCACCGGCTTGCCCTGGGCGACGGCCTCATGCACAAAGCGCAGGCCTGAATACACCATCAGCGACGAACCGGCGACCAGCAGCCCGCCGGCCTGCTGCAGCATGGCGCGCACGGCCTGCACCCGCTGGCTGGGCACGCCTTCCCCGTAGAACACCACATCGGGCTTGAGCACGCCGCCGCAGTGCGGGCAGGCCGGCACGTCGAAGCGGCTGAAGTCGCGCCCCTCCAGATCGGCATCGCCGTCGGGCGCGGCCTGGGCGCTCAGGCCGGCCCAGCCAGGGTTGCGCTCCAGCAGCATGGCCTGCAGCACGGCGCGCTCCATGCCGGTGCCGCAGCCCATGCAGCGCACGGCTGCGATGCGGCCGTGCAGGTCGATGACGCCATCGCTGCCCGCGGCCGTGTGCAGGCCGTCCACATTCTGGGTGACCAGGCCTTCGATCCATCCGCGCTGCTGCAACTGCGCCAGTGCCGCGTGGGCTTGGCCGGGCCGGGCCTGCGCCATCACGGGCCAGCCCAGCAGGCTGCGCGCCCAATAGCGCTGGCGCGTGGCATGGCTGCCCATGAAGGCCTGCAGCGTCACCGGCTGGGGGCGCTTCCACTGGCCTTCCAGATCCCGGTAGTCCGGAATGCCGGAGCCCGTGCTGCAGCCCGCACCCGTCAGCACCAGCCAGCGCCGGCCGGGCGGCAGCAAGGCGCGCAGGACCAGCGCGGCATCGTGCAGAACCGGGGATGGTGATGGCAGCGTAGCGATGGCGGTCATGGCCGCACAGCATAGCGGCCCCGCACGCCCAATGCAGAAACACCGTGTTGCACTCCGAGCCGGGGCGCAGCGGAGACAATGGCCGGATGCCCCACGCACACGCCACCGCCCAAGCCACCGCCCACGCCTTTCCCACCGCCCGCCAGCCCGCAGCGCTGAACCTTGCCGCCCTGGCCACCACCCTGGCCGCCGTGCTGCTGGCCGGCTGCGCGTCCCGGCCGGCGCCTGCGCCGGCGGTCACGGTGCCGCCCACCATGCCCGTCCCCACGGCGCCTGCCGCGCCCGTGCAGCCCGAACCCGCCACCGCGCCGGATGCCGACCAGCAGGCCGAGGCCACCAGCTTCGAAGCGTGGAAGCGGGATTTCGCGCGCAAGGCGCTGGACGCCGGCATCTCGGAGAAAACCGTGCGCAGCGCACTGGAGCCTGCCCGGCTGCAGCGCCGCGCGGTGCAGCTGGACCGCTCGCAGCCCGAATTCACGCGCACGCCCTGGCAGTACCTGGACAGCGCCGTATCGGCCCAGCGCATTGCCCAGGGCCGTGCCAAGCTGCGCGAAGCGGCTGCACCGCTGCAGTCGGCCAGCCAGCGCTATGGCGTGCCGGCCGAGGTGATCGCCGCCATCTGGGGCATGGAAAGCAATTTCGGCGGCAACTTCGGCAACTTCCCCACGGTCGATGCGCTGGCCACGCTGGCTTTCGACGGCCGGCGCGCCGCCTGGGCGCAAAAGGAGCTGCTCGCAGCCCTGCGCATCATCGACAACGGCGATATCGATGCGGCCCACATGATCGGCTCCTGGGCGGGGGCCATGGGCCACACGCAATTCCTGCCCTCCGTGTTCCTGGCCTATGCGGTGGACGCCGATGGCGATGGCCGCCGCGACATCTGGGGCAGCCTGCCCGATGTGACGGCCTCCACGGCGAACTACCTGGCCCACTCGGGCTGGAAGACGGGCGAGCCCTGGGGCGTGGAAGTACGCCTGCCGGCAGGCTTTGACCATGCACGCGCCGAGACCAGCGTGCGCCAGGACAGCGCGCAATGGGCGGCCGAGGGCGTGCAGGCCGTGGACGGCCCCACCCTGCCCGCCATGGCCGATGCCAGCGTGATCGCACCGGCCGGCGCACGCGGGCCGGCCTTCATGGTGGGCGCCAACTTCCGCACCATCCTGCGCTACAACAACTCCGTGAATTACGCGCTGGGCGTGGGCCTGCTGTCGCAGCAGCTGGCCGGTGGCCCGGGCGTGCAGACGGCCTGGCCGCGCGATCTGGCACCGCTGTCGCGCGAGCAGTTGCGCGCCTTGCAGGCCGCGCTCAACGAACGGGGATTTTCGGCCGGCACGGCCGATGGCGTGATGGGCCCGGCCACGCGCGCAGGCCTGCGCCAGTTCCAGCAAAGCCAGGGCCTGGTGGCCGACGGCTATCCCACGCTGGAGCTGCTGCAGAAACTGCAGCCCTGAACGCTCACCCGGCGGCGCTGCCCGGCTCCGGGTAGGTGACTTCCAGCACTTCCAGCGTGCGCACACCTGCGGGTGTGGGCAGGGCCACCTCGTCGCCCACACGGGCCTTGAGCAGGGCGCGCGAGACGGGTGCGATCCAGCTGACCTGCTGGCGTGCGCTGTCGGCCTCGTCGATGCCCATGATGGTGATGGTGCGCTCCTCGCCCTCGTCATCGACATAGGTGACGGTGGCGCCGAAGTAGATCTGCTCGCTGCCGGCATGCACCGAGGGATCGACCACCTCGGCGATCTCCAGCCGCTTGGTCAGAAAGCGGATGCGCCGGTCGATCTCGCGCAGGCGCTTCTTGCCGTACAGATAGTCGCCGTTCTCGGAGCGGTCGCCATTGCTGGCCGCCCAGTGCACGATCTCCACGATGCGCGGGCGCTCGTTGTCGATCAGGTCCAGCAGCTCCGTCTTCAGCCGCGCGAAGCCCTGGGGCGTGATGTAGTTCTTGCCGCCCGGCGGCAAGGGCGGCAGGCCGACTTCATCATCGTCGTCGCCGTCGGATTCCTTGGTGAAAGCCTTGCTCATAGGGAGCCGATCTTCACACAGATCACCGCAGCAGGCGAAGACGCCGCACAAACCACGACACCAACTGAGCACAAACGAAAAAGCCTCAGAACTTTGCAGTTCTGAGGCTTGTCGTTTTGGTGCGGCTGGCAGGAATCGAACCCACGACCCCTTGGTTCGTAGCCAAGTACTCTATCCAGCTGAGCTACAGCCGCCAAGCTTCGAATTATAGCGTGCTTTTTGAACGCTTACGGAAAACCATGAAAATATCGAAAAATAACCGTTGACCAACGACTGGGCCATTGCCTGGACCATTGCCACGGCCTCTGTGCGTGGCGCCTGAAACGAAAAAGCCTCAGAACTTTGCAGTTCTGAGGCTTGTCGTTTTGGTGCGGCTGGCAGGAATCGAACCCACGACCCCTTGGTTCGTAGCCAAGTACTCTATCCAGCTGAGCTACAGCCGCCAAGACAACGATTGTATATCAATTTCCGGCCTCTCCGCAAAAATTGCAACCATCGCAAACTCCGGGCCCCGTGGCGCACCGGCTGGCCTATATTGGCCGGTCGCGGTTGCAGGCCCTGCCCTGCACCTGCGCGGGAGACAAACACAGCGAGCGGCCCGCCGCAGCGGCGGGAACGACAAGACATGACAGACAAGCGCGCGGCCACGCAGCCGCAACCGCCCGAGGGCGCCATGTGGGGGCAGCTGTTTCGCCGCAGCGCCCGCCCCTCCCTGAGCCTGCAGGGCCAGATCCGCGAGATGCTGGTCGATGCCATCCTCTCGGGCATCCTCGCACCCGGCGAATCCATTCCCTCCAGCCGCGAGCTGGCGCGCCACCTGGGCGTGGCACGCATCACCGTCGTGCTGGCCTACCAGCAGCTGGCCGAGGAAGCCTTTTTGCTGAGCCGCCAGCGCAAGGGCCACTTCATCCATCCCGAGGTACTCAAGGGGCGCACGCCGGGCGGCGCTGCGGCCAGCAGCACCCCTGGCGAAGGCCGCCGCACCGACTGGTCGCGGCGCCTGTGGCTGCTGCCCAGCCAGCAGCGCAGCATCGTCAAGGAAGAGGACTGGCAGCGCTACCCCTATCCCTTTCTGTACGGCCAGTTCGACAAGGAGCTGTTTCCCACGGCCGCCTGGCGCGAGTGCTGCCTCAAGGCCCTGGGCGTGCTGGACATACGCCAGTGGGCGCCCGACCAGATCGCGCGCGACGACGAGATGCTGATCCAGCAGGTGCAGACCAAGATCCTGCCGCGCCGCGGCGTCTGGGCCTCGGCCGACGAGCTGATCATTACCGTGGGTGCGCAGCACGCCCTGTACATGGTGGCCGACCTGCTGATGCGCGAGGGCACGGCCGTGGGCATCGAGGAGCCCGGCTACCCCGACGCGCGCAACATCTTCAGCAGCCGCACTTCACAGGTCATCCCGCTGCCGGTGGACGGCCAGGGCCTGCCGGTCACGCCGCTGCTGCGCCAGCTCGACTACCTCTACGTGACCCCCAGCCACCAGTGCCCCACGGGCGTGACCATGCCGCTGGCGCGGCGCGAGGCGCTGCTGGAAATGGCCGAGGCGCACGACATCATCCTCATCGAGGACGACTACGAGAGCGAGAGCAGTTTCGACGGCCAGCCCATTCCGGCGCTCAAGAGCCTGGACCGCAGCAACCGCGTGATCTACGTGGGCAGCCTGTCCAAGAGCCTGGCGCCAGGCCTGCGCGTGGGCTACATCGTGGCTGCGCCCGAGCTGATCCGCGAGCTGCGCGCGCTGCGCCGGCTGATGATCCGCCACCCCGCCACCTTCGTGCAGCGCACGCTGGCCATGTTCATCTCCCTGGGCCATTACGAGGCCCAGCAGCGGCGCCTGGCACAGGCGCAGAAGGAGCGGCACGCGGCGCTGACGGCCGCCATGGCCGAGCATGCGCCCGGCTGCCGCATCACGCCCGTGCGCGGCGGCGGCTCGTGCTGGGTGCAGTTGCCCGACCACATGCCTGTGCAGGCCCTGGCGCAGCGCGCCGCAGCGCATGGCGTGCTCATCGAGCCCGGCGATGTGTTCTTCGCCCGCCCGGGCACGCCCGGCAGCTTCATGCGCATGGGCTACCAATCCATACCCGCCAACGACATCGGCCAGGGCGTGAAGGCCCTGGCCGATGCGATGCGCGAGGAGCAGCCCGAGGAGTAACGCGAAAAGTGGCCGGAACCGGCCCCGCCGGTCCCGTCGCCCTGGGTCAGTACTTCTGCGGCTCGGGCTGCGCGGCCTCGGACAGCGAGGACACCACCGGCGCCACGCCACGCTGCAGGAACTGCCGCACGCCATAGGCCAGCAGCAGGATGCACAGGCTGGCCACGCCCAGCGCCAGCGGCGTGCGCTGCTCGGGGATGAAGGCCATGGCGATGACGATGGACAGCATGCCGAAGATGGCGAACCAGGTCAGGTACGGATAGCACCACATGCGCACCTTGAGCAGGTGCGGCGCCTCGCGCTCCAGGCGGGAGCGCAGGCGCAGCTGCGAGATGGCGATCAGGATGTAGACGAAGATCGCCACCGTGCCGTAGGAATTGACCAGGAAGGCGAACACCTTGTCGGGCGACACATAGGACATCACCACGGCGCCGTAGCCGAACACCGTGGCCACCAGGATGGCGCGCGTGGGCACGCCGTTGCGGCTGACCTTGGCCAGCGCCTGGGGCGCATCGCCGCGCCGCGTCAGCGCGAACAGCATGCGCGAGGATGCATACAGCCCCGAGTTCAGCGCCGACAGCACGGCCGTCAGCACGATGGCGTTCATGATCTGCGCGGCAGCCGGCACGCCCATGGTGTTCAGTGCGCTCACATACGGCGTGGCGATGCCAACCGCATTCCAGGGCACCAGGCAGGCCACCAGGAAGATGGAGCCCACATAGAACACCAGCACGCGCGTGATCACCGAGCTGGTGGCCTTGGCCACGGCCTTCTGCGGCTCGGCCGTTTCAGCCGCCGCGATGGTCACGATCTCGGCGCCGAAGTAAAAGCCCGTGGCCGCCACGGCCCCGGTCAGCACCGGCACGATGCCGTTGGGCATGAAGCCGCCATTGCCGGTGAGGTTGCCGAAGTGCATGCCCTGCGACGCAGGCGTCAGGCCCAGCACGTAGACGCCGGCAACGAACAGGAAGACCACGATGGCCGCCACCTTGATGGAGGCGAACCAGAACTCGAACTCGCCAAAGGACTTCACCGAGACCAGGTTGGTCAGCGTCAGCATCACCAGCAGCACCAGGCTGATGCTCCAGCTGGGCACATCGGGCAGCCAGTAGCGCACCAGGTCGGCACCGGCGACGGCCTCCAGCGCCACGACGATGACCCAGAAGTACCAGTACATCCAGCCCGTCAGAAAGCCTGCCAGCCGGCCCACGCCGGGGCGGTCGCGCCAGGCCTCTCGCGCATATTCGTAGAAGGACCCTCCGCCGGGCATGGAGCAGGCCAGCTCGCCCAGCATGCGCATGACCAGCACCACGAGCAGGCCCGTGATGAGGAAGGAAAGAATCGCGGCCGGCCCGGCCGACTTGATGACGACGCCGCTGCCCACGAACAGCCCGGCGCCGATGACGCCGCCCAGGGCGATCATGGTCATGTGCCGCTGTTTGAGCCCGTGTGAAAGCCCCGGCGAAGAGGCTTGCTGATGTCCGATCATGTCTTGTCTCCTGTTGCGTTCAGGCGCCACGGCTGATGCTCTGTTGTGGTGGCTGCGCAGGTGCGCGCCTTGCCGTGGCGTATCCGGTGTTCCCGGTGGCACGGGGCCGCAAGGCCCCGCGCCGTCAGGCGGCCGCCACCGGCGGGCGGTCCTTGCGGAAGGCGTTCTTCACGGCGATCTTTCCGTCCTTGAAGGTGAAGACATCCACCATGCGCGCTTCCACGCGCAGGCCGTCGGCCTTGGTGCCCTTGAAGGTGCTCTCGGACACGCCACGGTCGCCCTGCACGAAATGGTCTCCATCGAGCCAGGCCGCATCGGGGAAGGCCTGCCAGGCCATCTGGAAACCCTCGCGCACCGCCTGGCGGCCGACGAAGCTGCGGCCCATGAGATCGGGCCCGGCCACGGCGTGGAACTCGCATTCATCGGCCATGAAGCCCATCAGGGCCTCGATGTCGTGGCGGTTCCAGGCCTCGGCGAAGCGGGCCAGGAACTGGGCATCCGGAGGGTTGGTGTCTGCGCTCATGCTGTCTCCTTGTCTGTGGTGGGTACCACGGCGCCGGGCCCCGGGCAGGGCCGCCGCGCCGCGTCATCGAAATGTCGATGGGCCATGGTAGGTAGCAGGCACACGGACCCGTTAGAACCAGATGCCATCAATCGTTAGGTCCAGGCGCGCGCACCGGCCGCCACTGGCTCTATCGAAAGCTTGGCTGTGGCGCTAACTGGCTCCATGGCCTGCTGGCTATGCTGATTCCATCGTCGGCGCACCGCCTTGCAGGGCTCGCCGGCATTGGCCCCATTCCACCGAATCCATAGCAAAAAGCGGCAGATCCCAAGCCGCCGCACCAGGAGACATCCGCCATGAAAGCCGAGGACATCCGCCCCAGCCACCTGCGTCCCTATGACCCGAAATACGACCCGCTGGTGGCGGCCAACCCGGGCCATGGCACGGGCTATGCGCCCACCTACTGGGTCGGCACGGCGGGACGCCCGCCAGATGATGACGGCCCCGTCAGCGGCGACATGGACGTGGATGTGGCCATCGTCGGCTCGGGCTTCACGGGCCTGGCCACGGCGCTGTTCCTGGCGCGCGAGCACGGCATACGCGCCGTGGTGCTGGACGCCAACCAGACCGCCTGGGGCTGCACCAGCCGCAACGGCGGCCAGGGGCAGAACGCCAGCGGGCGCCTGTACCGCTCGCAATGGATCGCACGCTGGGGCAAGGACGTGGCGCTCAAGCTCGACGCCGAGATCCGCGAGGGCTTCCAGACCTTCAAGGACCTGGTGGCCGAATTCCCCGAGTGCGAGCCCCAGCCCGGCGGCCACCTCTACATCGCCCACCGCGAAAAGAAACTCGACTTCCTGCGCAACGAGACCCAGATCATGCGCGAGGTCTTCGGCTACGACGCCCGCATGCTCAGCCCCGAGGAGCTGCGCCGCGACTATGTGAACGATGCCGACAGCCACGGCGCCATGCACGAGCCCGACGGCATCGGCGTGCACCCGCTCAAGCTGGCCTTCGGCTACCTGCGCAAGGCGCGGGAGCTGGGCGTCAAGGTGCACCCGGCCAGTCCGGTGCTGGGCGTCGAGACGCGCAACGGCGTGCACCACCTGCGCACGCCCGGCGGCACCGTGCGGGCGCGCGCCGTGGGCTTTGCCACGGGCGGCTACACCAGCAACACCCTGCATGGCAGCCTGCGCTCCAAGATCATGCCCATCCTCTCGAACTCGCTGGTCACGCGGCCGCTGACCGAGCAGGAGCTGGAGGCCACGGGCTTCAAGACCACCCAGGTCATCACCGACACCCGCACGCTGCGCTTTTACTACCGCCGCCTGCCCGACAACCGCGTGCAGATCGGCAGCCGCAGCGCCGTCACGGGTGCCGATGCGCCCAACCCCATCCACATGGCCAAGCTGGTGGACGGCCTGCACCGCAAGTTCCCGGCGCTCGAAGGCATCACCATCGACTACTCCTGGTGGGGCTGGGTCGATGTGAGCCACGACATGATGCCGCGCGTCTTCCAGCCCGATCCGGCCCAGAGCATCTTCTACGCCGTGGGCTACGGTGGCAACGGCGTCTCCTTCTCGGCCCACGCGGGCCGTCGCATGGCCGAGCGCATCGCGGGGCGCCAGAGCAAGACCTTCGAGCTGCCCATCTACAACTCGGAGCTGGAGTATCCGAACGTCTTCAACATGGTGCGCTCACCGGCGTTTGCGCCGTTTCGCCGGTTGGGGCAGCGGTTCCTGTACCACTGGTACTACATGCGCGACGAAAAGCTCTGAACCCCAGCCGTTTGCTGCTTGGGCCGGCCACCTGCAGGGGGCCGGCCCTTTTTTCAGCGGCGCCGGGGTCAGCCACCTGCTACCGGTTCCGCATCCAGTCGGCCGTGTTCATGAAGCTGGCCTTGAGGCGCACGCGCAGCTCCTCGGGCACGCCGGTCTCGCCCATGGCCTGGTCCATGCAGGCCACCCACTGGTCGCGTTCCAGGATGCCGATGGAAAACGGCATGTGGCGCATGCGCAGGCGCGGATGGCCGAAGCGGTCCTGGTAGTGGTCGGGGCCGCCCAGCCAGCCGCACAGGAACCAGAACAGCTTCTGGCGCGCATCGGCCAGCGTGCTGCCATGGGCGGCGCGCAGTTCGGCGTAGCCGGGCTCCAGGTCCATCAGATCGTAGAAACGGTCCACCAGGGCCTGCACCCTGGGCTCGCCGCCGATCCATTCATACGGGGTCTGGGGGGCGTTGTGCTGGGATTCCTCTGACATGGCGAAAAGCGGCTGGCGGCTGAGTGAAACCCGCGATTGTCAGGCATGTGCCATGTCCGTGCCCGCACCGGTATCCGTGGGGGCCCCGGCACGCAGGAACCCGTACACCGCCAGCGCCGTGAGCACCGTGATGCCCGCCAGCACATCCAGCAAGATGCCAAAGGCCTGGCCATAGGCCGCCAACACGGCGGGTGCAGACAGGCCGGGCAGCAGGGCCATGGCCTCGGCGATGTTCCCTGTCACCAGCAACTGCGCCGCGCGGCCGGCGGCATGCAAGGACTGCACTGCCTGCATCGCCTGGGGCGCCTGAGGCGCCAGGGCCGACAGACGCCATGCCAGCAATGCGGCCAGCCCCGCGCCCACCAGCGCCAGCGCCATGCCCTCGCCCGCCACGCGCACCGTGCTGAAAATTCCCGTGGCCATGCCGGCGCGCTCGCTGGGCACCACGCTCACGGCCAGGCCATCCATCAACCCCCAGGGCAGCCCGATGCCCAGGCCGATCAGCAGCAGCGGGGGCGCCATCTGCGCAAAGGCCGTGCCCGGCGCGCACCCGCCCAGCCACAGCAGGCCCGCCGCGCAAACCAGCAACCCCGCCAGGCACAGCAGCGCGGCCGAAACCCAGCGCGTGAGCCAGCCCGCCAGCAACGGCACGAACAGCATGGGCAGGGACAGCACAAACATCAGCTGCCCCGCCTGCAGCGGCGCCATGCCCTCCACGCCGATGAAGCGCACCGGCAGCAGCACCAGCAGCACCACGAAGGCATAGGCCGGCGCACCCGCCAGCAACTGCACGCCCACGAAACGCGGATAGCGAAACAGCGACAGGTCCAGCATGGGCTGCCCCGTGCGCTGCTGCACGCGCCGCTCCACGGCCACAAAGGCCGCCAGCGCCAGCGCGGCACCGGCCAGCGGCAGCAGCGCCGCCCCGCTGGACCAGCCCGCCTCCGGCCCCTGCAGCACGCCCCAGGTCAGCAGCGCCAGGGCCGCGGTGAACAGCAGCGCACCAGCCCGGTCCAGCCGCTGCGCCTGCGGATTGCGCGACTCCGGCATGCAACGCAGCCCCAGCACCAGCGCGGCCAGCGCCACGGCGGCCACGCAAAGCATCACGCCGCGCCAGCCCGCCACGCCCAGCAACCAGCCCGACAGCAACGGCCCGAAGGCCAGGCCCACGCCGAACGACGTGCCCACGCAGCTGAAGGCCCGCATGCGCCCCGCTCCATCGAATACCTGGGCCAGCGCCGCCGTGCCACCCGCCAGCGCGGCGGCCGCGCCCAGGCCCTGCAGCCCGCGCAGCAGATTGAAGCCGATGATGGCCCCCTGCCCGCGCAGGCAGGCCTGGGCCAGCGCGCTGGCCAGCACCACGCCCAGCCCCATCAGGAAAACGCGCCGCCGCCCGTGCAGATCGGCCAGCGCGCCGGCCGCCATCAGCGTGGCGCCAAAGCTCAGCATGAAGGCATTCGTCACCCAGTTGAGCGCCAGCGGCCCGCCGCCCAGCGCCTCGCGCAGCGCAGACAGGGCCACGGCCGGCCCGGTAAAGCTCAGCGGCATGGCCAGCGCCGCGAGACACACCGACAACAGCACCCAGACCGGGGATGCACGCGGTCGCTCCGTGCCGTGGAGCGCAGCCGGTGCGCGGGGAGAAGTCAGAGAGGAAGACATGGTTGGCAAGGCTTTCGCAATTTCCCGGCCGCACATGGCCGGGCATGCATGAACGATAAAAGCGCTGCAATGCCGTGAAAATAGCTGTCAGACTCCCCACACTCCCAACCCAGGGTTGGCAATCGACATGGACAGCTTCAGTGGACTCGAATCCTTTGTGTGTGCAGCCGACCTGCTGAGCTTTGCCGAGGCCGGGCGCGCCCTGGGCATCTCGGCCTCGGCCGTGGGCAAGAACGTGGCGCGGCTGGAACAGCAACTGGGCCTGCGCCTGTTCCAGCGCACCACGCGCCAGGTGCGGCTCACGCAGGAAGGCGCGCTGTTCCACGAGCGCTGCCGCCGCATCCTGGATGAACTGCACGATGCCCGCGCCACCATGCAGGCCGCCGCCCAAGCCCCACGCGGGCGGCTGCGCGTGAGCCTGCCCACCATCGGCTACCGCTTCCTGCTGCCCGTGCTGCCCGAATTCCAGGCCCTGTACCCGGAGGTTGACCTGGACCTGGACTTCAACGATCACCTGGTGGACGTGGTCGAGGCCGGCCTGGACGTGGTCATCCGCAGCGGCGAACTGGCCGACTCGCGCCTGGTGGCGCGCCGGCTGGGGCCGTTCCGCTTCATCCTGGCCGCCTCACCCGACTACCTGGCGGCACGGGGCATTCCGCAATCGCCCGCCGAACTGGCACGGCACAGCTGCCTGCGCTACCGCTTCCTGAGCAGCGGCAAGCTGGAGGAGTGGGTGCTCCCCGGCATGCCGCCCCACCTGCCCGCCGCCCTGGTCTGCAACAACATGGAAGCCATGCTGGGTGCCGCCGTGGCGGGCATGGGGCTGGCCTATATGCCCGACTTCCTGGCGCGCGATGCACTGCGGCGTGGCGAACTGCAGCGGGTGCTGGCCGAGGAGCTGACGCACACGGGGCAGTTTTCTGCGCTGTGGGCGTCGAGCCGGCAGTTGTCGCCTAAGGTGAGGGCGTTTGTGGATTTTGTGGGGGGGAGGTTGTTCAAGGAGTCTTGAACGGGGCCGTCCCCTGCTGTTGCTCGTTTCTGCCCCTGCCGGGTGGTTGTTTTTCGAGGCCGGGTCTCGGCCCGGCGGCCGACCTACTTTCCTTTGTTTCGCCAAAGGAAAGTAGGCAAAGCAAAGGCGACCCGAATGTCCGCGACCCTCCGCTTCGCTGCGGGCAACCTGCGTCGTGGCGGTTGCGGGGTTCGCTGCGGAACTCGCTTTGCGCTTCGCGCGCCGCTCAGACAACCGCAGCGAGTCAGATCACGAAGCAGTCCTGTCCTTCGGCAGGACTGCAACCCCGCAACCACCACGCCGCAGGCGCTGACATACGGGAAGTTGGTGCGGGCCTTTGCTTCGCTCGGCCCCTGGTTTGAAGCCGAACGCAGTGATGGCGCCGGCTGTTGGCTGTTGGCTGTTGGCTGTTGGCTGTTGGCTGTTGGCTGTTGGCTGTTGGCTGTTCCCCAGCCTCCCCCCTTCTGCCCACGCCTGCGTTGGGCGGGATGCGGGGTGGCAGCCCTGCCGAAGGACAGGGCTGCTTCGTCATCTGACTTGCCGCAGTTGTTTGAGCGAAGCGCGCCAGCGCGCAGCGAGTTCTGCGGCACACCCCGCATCCCGCCCAACGCAGGTCGCCCCGTAGCGAAGCGAAGGGGTCGTGGGCAGTGCGGGGCGCGCTTCTTTGCCTACTTTCTTGCCGCGCGGCAAGAAAGTAGGTCGGCCGCCGGGCCGAGACCCGGCCTCGAAAAGAAACCGCCCGGCAGGGGCAAAAAACAGAAATCAAAGTCCTACTCAGCCACCTGCCTCAACGTATCCATCACAGGCCTCCTCAACACCTCCCGCAACGCCCACCACCCCGCCATCCAGGCCAGCAGGGCCCCGGCCACGGCCCCTGCCAGAGGAGCCCACCAGGGCACGGTCCAGCTGAACTCGAATACCCAGCGCGCCAAGGCCCAGCCCACGGCCCCGGCGGCGCAGCTGGCCAGGAAGCCGGCCAGCAGGCCCACACCGGCGAGTTCGGCACGCTGCACCTGCGCCAGCAGCCGGGCCTGGGCGCCGACGGCGCGCATGATGGCGTACTCGCGGGCGCGCTCCTCGCGCGTGGCGGTGACGGCGGCGAAGAGCACGACCAGGCCGGCCGCCAGGGTGAAGCCGAAGAGGAATTCCACCGCGCGTATCACCTGATCCAGCACGCGCTGCACCTGGGCCAGCGTGGTGCTCAGGTCCACGTTGGTGATATTGGGAAACTCGCGCACCAGGGCGTTGTCGAAGCCCGCCACGTCGGGCGCGCGGTAGGCGGCCAGGTAGCTGACGGCCACGTCGTTCAGGTGGTCCACGGGGTAGATGACGAAGAAGTTGGCCCGCATCGATCCCCAGTCCACCTTGCGCAGGCTGGTGATGCGCGCCTCGCTGGGCACGCCGCCCACGTCGAAGCCCAGCGTGTCGCCCAGCTTGAGGCCCAGCGTCTCAGCAATGCCGTCCTCCACGCTGATCTCCCCCTTGGCGCCAGGCGTCCAGGTGCCTGCCGTGATCAGGTTGTGCGCGGGCGCCTGCGCCGTGGTGGAGAGGTTGAACTCCCGGTCCACCAGGCGCTTGGCGCGGTCTTCGCTGAAGTCGTCGGGGCTGACCGGCTTGCCGTTGACGCTCACCAGGCGCCCCCGGATCATGGGGAACCAGTCATAGGAGGTGACGCCGGCCTTGTCCAGCGCCGCGCGGAAACCATCGGCCTGCTCGGGCTGTACGTTGATGACGAAGCGGTTGGGTGCATTGGCCGGCGTGGCCTGGCGCCAGCTGCCGATGAGGTCGGTGCGCAGCAGCACCAGCAGCATGAGCGCCAGCAGGCCCACGGCCAGGCTGCTGATCTGCACCACGGCATAGGCCGGGCGCGCGGCGATCTGGCGCGTGGCCAGCACCAGCCAGCGCGGCGCCGTGCTCTCGTGCACCAGGCGGCGCAGCATCTGTACCGCCAGCCAGCCCAGGGCCGCGAACAGCAGCACGGCCACGGCAAAGCCGCCCACGGCGATCAGGCCCAGCTTGATGTCGCGGCTGGCGGCCAGCAGCAGCGCGGCAAAGCCGGCCACGCCCACGCCCAGCACAACCACCGATGCGGGCTTGAGCGCGCCCAGGTCACGGCGCATGACGCGCAGCGGCGGCACGCGCGCCAATTGCAGCACGGGCGGCAGGCCAAAGGCCAGCAGCAGCGTCAGGCCCATGCCCACGCCAAAGGCGGCAGGCCACAGGCCTGGCGCGGGCAAGGCGGTTTCCACCAGCCCGGCCAGCAGCAGCACGAACACATGGTGGATGGCCCAGCCCAGCAGCACGCCCGCCGCGCTGGAGGCCAGGCCGACCAGCACGAACTCCACCGTGTAGGCGCCCGCAATGCGCCGCTGGCTCTGGCCCAGCACGCGCAGCATGGCCGAGGCGTCCAGGTGGCTGTTGGCAAAGCCGCGCGCCGCCAGCGCCACGGCCACGGCCGACAGCAGGGCCGCCAGCAGGGCCACCAGGCTCAGGAATTTCTCGGCGCGGTCCAGCGTCTGGCGCATTTCCGGGCGGCCGCTGTCCAGCGACTCCACGCGCACGCCATGCACGCCGGGCGCCTTGGCCTGCTGCTCGGCCCAGAGGCGGTAGCGCTGCGCGGCAGCCTCGGCGCCAGAGCCTTCGCCGGCCACGGCAAGGCGGTAGGTGATGCGGCTGGCCGGCTGCACCAGACCCGTGGCGGCCAGGTCGGCGGAGGCGATCATCACGCGCGGCGCAAAGTTCATGAAGCCCGCGCCCCGGTCGGGCTCGATGGCGATGATGCGCGCCACGCGCAGTTGCGCATCGCCCAGCAGCAGCACGTCTCCCACCCCAATGCCCAGCGCCTCCAGCAGCGGCGCATCGACCCAGGCCTCGCCCCGCGCCGGAATATCGCGCGTGGCCCGCTCGGCCGCGCCCGGCGCATCGGCCACGCGCAGGCTGCCGCGCAACGGATAGCCAGGCACCACGCTCTTGAGCGCCACCAGCCGGCTCATGCCGCCCTGGGCGTCACTGGCGCGCGCCATGGTCGGAAAGCTGGCCGTCTCCACGGACTGCAGGCCCTCGGCGCGCGCCTGCTCGGCAAAGGCCGGCGCCGTGGGGTTGTCGCTGACCACCACCACATCGCCGCCCAGCAGCTGGCGCGCATCACGCTGCAGCCCCGCCTGCAGCCGGTCGGCAAAAAATCCCACCGAGCTGAGCGCGGCCACGGCCAGCATCACGGCGACGATCAACAGGCGCAACTCGCCCGCGCGCAGGTCGCGCCACAGGGTGCGCCAACCCAGGGTCCATGCAGAAGATCCATTCATGCCGCGCAGATTAGCGCAGGCAGCGATGGGCAGCATCGCGCAACGGCTATTGGCAGGCGTGGGCCCGATGCGCGACAAGCCCGCCCCCTCGATGCGGTGATCTCCCGCCCTGCACCACCACGGCGCACCCCGCCCCTGCACGGTGCGGCGGGCGCATTGCGGTGCACGCTGCCTGCCGGCCGTACAGCCATGCACCACGGGCAGGCGCTGCACCGCATGCTGGCACGGCGCTTGCATTGGCTGCGCTGACCCGCCGGCCACAGCCTGCGGCCCCGCAAACACTGGATGCAGAACGCAGGACGCCAGATGAACATCGTTGTGATCGGCCACGGCATGGTGGGCCATAAATTCCTCGAGCAGTTGCATGCCCTGGGCGTGGCGGATGCGAACGTCACCGTGCTGTGCGAGGAGCCACGCGCCGCCTATGACCGCGTTCACCTGTCGGAGTTCTTCTCGGGCAAGAGCGCCGAGGACTTGAGCCTGGTCGAGCCCGGCTTCTTCGAGGCCAGCGGTTTCGCGCTGCGCCTGGCCGCCAGGGCCGCAACGGTGGAGCGGCGCGACCGCACCGTGACCACGGCCGATGGCGAGGTCATCCCCTACGACAGGCTGGTGCTGGCCACGGGCTCGGCGCCCTTCGTGCCGCCCGTGCCGGGGCGCGACCGGCCGCACTGCTTTGTCTACCGCACCATCGAGGACCTGGAGGCCATGCAGGCATCGGCCGCGCGCTCCAGGACCGGCGTGGTGGTGGGCGGTGGCCTGCTGGGCCTGGAATGCGCCAAGGCCCTGCGCGACCTGGGCCTGGAGACCCATGTGGTCGAGTTCGCCCCGCGCCTGATGGCCGTGCAGGTGGACGACGGCGGCGGCCGCGTGCTGCGCAGCAAGATCGAGGACCTGGGCGTGCAGGTGCACACGGGCCGCAATACGCTGGAGATCACCGACGGCGCCACGGCGCGCCACCGCATGGTGTTTGCCGACGGCACGCACCTGGAGACCGACATGATCGTCTTCTCGGCCGGCATCCGCCCGCGCGACGAGATCGCGCGCCAGTGCGCCCTGGCCATAGGCCCGCGCGGCGGCGTGGCCGTGGACGACCATTGCCGCGCCAGCGACCGCAATGTCTACGCCATTGGCGAATGCGCCTCCTGGCGCGAGCAGACCTTCGGCCTGGTGGCTCCCGGCTATGACATGGCGCGCGTGGCGGCCCGCCACATCGCGGGCGAGGCCGAGGCCGCCTTCGGCGGGGCCGATCTCAGCACCAAGCTCAAGCTCATGGGCGTGGATGTGGCCAGCATCGGCGACGCCCAGGGCAAGACGCCGCGCAGCCGCAACTACCAGTTCATCGACGAGCGCAAGCAGGTCTACAAGAAGATCGTGGTCAGCGAGGACGGCCGCCAGCTGCTGGGCGCCGTGCTGGTGGGCAATGCCGATGAGTACGGCACGCTGCTGCAGATGACGCTCAATGGCATCGCCCTGCCCGAGGAGCCCGAGTTCCTCATCCTGCCCTCCAGCGACGGCAAGGCCAGGCCCGGCCTGGGCGTGGACGCCCTGCCCGACACGGCGCAGATCTGCTCGTGCAACAACGTCACCAAGGCGCAGATCTGCGCGGCCGTGGGCGAAGGCAACTGCACCATGGCCGAGCTCAAGTCCTGCACCCAGGCCGGCGCCACCTGCGGCGGCTGCGTGCCGCTGGCCACCCAGGTCATGAAGGCCGAGATGGCCCGGCGCGGCATGGCCGTCAACAACCATGTCTGCGAGCATTTCCCGCATTCGCGCCAGCAGCTGTACCACCTGGTGCGCGTGGGCGGCATCAAGACCTTCGACGAGCTGCTGCACCGCCACGGCAAGGGTCTGGGCTGCGATGTCTGCAAGCCGCTGGCGGCCAGCATCCTGGCCTCGTGCTGGAACGAGTTCGTGCTGCAGCCCCAACTCGCCAGCCTGCAGGACAGCAACGACTACTACCTGGGCAACATCCAGAAGGACGGCAGCTACTCCGTGGTGCCGCGCATGCCCGGCGGCGAGGTCACGCCAGACGGCCTCATCGCCGTGGGCCAGGTGGCCAAGAAATACGGCCTGTACACCAAGCTCACGGGCGGAGCCCGCGTGGACCTGTTCGGCGCGCGCGTGGAGCAGCTGCCGCTGATCTGGGAGGAGCTGATCGCCGCCGGCTTCGAGTCCGGCCATGCCTACGGCAAGTCGCTGCGCACCGTCAAAAGCTGCGTGGGCTCCACCTGGTGCCGCTACGGCGTGGACGACAGCGTGGGCCTGGCCGTGCAGCTGGAAAACCGCTACAAGGGCCTGCGTGCGCCGCACAAGATCAAGTTCGGCGTCTCGGGCTGCACGCGCGAATGCGCCGAGGCCCAGGGCAAGGACGTGGGCGTGATCGCCACCGACAAGGGCTGGAACCTCTACGTCTGCGGCAACGGCGGCATGAAGCCGCGCCATGCCGAGCTGATCGCCTCCGACCTGTCCAAGGAAAGGCTGCTGCAGCTCATCGACCGCTTCCTGATGTTCTACGTGCGCACGGCCGACCGCCTGCAGCGCACCAGCACCTGGCGCGAGAACCTGGAAGGCGGCCTGGACTACCTCAAGGACGTGGTGGTCAACGACAGCCTGGGCCTGGGCGCCGAACTGGACGCACAGATGCAGCACGTGGTGGACACCTACCAGTGCGAATGGAAGACCGCCGTCACCACGCCCGAAGTGCGCCAGCGCTTTCGCAGCTTCATCAACAGCGACCAGCCCGACGAGCACATCGTCTTCGTGCAGGAGCGCGGCCAGATCCGCCCGGCGCGCAGCGAAGAGCGCAGCGAGGCCCTGGCCTGATCCAGGCCCGCACCGATACCAGGGACAAGGCACTGCCATGACACACCCCACCCAAGAACACTGGATGCCCGTCTGCGCCACCCGCGACATCGTCCCCGACACGGGGGTCTGCGCCCTGGTCGAAGGCCGGCATGTGGCGGTCTTTCGCCTTGGCGAAGACCGCTTCTACGCCATAGACAACGTGGACCCGCGCTGCGGCGCCAGCGTGCTCGCACGCGGCCTGGTCGGCAGCCTGGGCGAGCGCATCGTCGTCGCCTCGCCCATCTACAAGCACCACTTCGACCTGGCCACCGGCGAATGCCTGGAAACGC
The DNA here is from genome assembly GCF_014170385.1 of Delftia sp. UME58. Lineage (NCBI taxonomy): Bacteria > Pseudomonadati > Pseudomonadota > Betaproteobacteria > Burkholderiales > Comamonadaceae > Delftia > Delftia sp. UME58. The sequence continues at coordinate 65,354 of NZ_LZZV01000023.1, read as the reverse complement.
CCGAGCACTCCGTGCGCGCCCATGCGGTGCGCAGCGAAAACGGACAGTTGCTGGTCGCGCTGCACTGAGGTCCCGGGCAGACCAGCCTGGGGAGGGGTCCCCCCGTCCCGTGATGGCGCGGTAGAACCATCTGCCTTGCATATCGGCATCACCACGGCGGTGGACGAAGACGCACCGCGCCTGTTCCAGTGGGACCATACGTTCTCCTGGTATGTGTGGAACGGCGGCTCCCCCGCGGCCCAGTTCGGCCTGAGCGCAGGCTGGGTCAGCGTGGCGGGCATCACCCGGCTGCCGGCCCGCTGGGACGATGACGGCGAACGCTTCAAGCACCAGGGCGACGGCATCATCCTGCTGCTGGACGGCGCGCGCGAAACCCGCGACGTGGGAACTGCGCTGTTCCCCAGCCTGCTGCGCGCCGAGCTGCACGGCGTGCGCGCCACGGTGGAGGCGCACTCCAACGCAGTCACCATGGCCGGCCTGGCCGAAGGCTCTGCCGTGGGCATCGACCTGCGCGACCAGGGCAATGCCTATACCGCATCGCTGCGTGTCGTCTCGAATGGATGGACCCAGGCCTACACGATCGATCGCTGGGATTGAGCGCGGCGATCTGCCCGCCCTCCCGGCAGGCGCCTGCCTATGATGGCGCTCTGCCGATCCTCCGATATGCCCCTTGCGCCCTCACCATCCATGAACTACCGCATTGAAGACCACGTCCCCGCCGTCCAGGACTACATCCAGATCCGGCTGGCTGCCGGCCTGAGCCGCAAGTCGCCCGAGGCGGCCGCCATCGGCCTGAAAAACGGCCTGTTCAGCGTGGTCGTCTATGCCGATGCAACGCCGGTTGGCATAGGCCGCGTGATCGGAGACGGCGGCTGCTTCTTCGAAATCGTGGACATCGCCGTCATCCCCGAGCACCAGAAAAAGGGCCTGGGCCACCTCATCATGCAGCGCCTGATGCAGTACATCCACGGCAATGCCCTGCCCACGGCCTATGTCAGCCTCATGGCCGACCACGGCACGCCGGAGTTCTATCGCCGCTATGGGTTCGAACCCTCCCTGCTGCCCAAAAAGGCGGGCATGTCCTTGCGCATTGTTTGACTGCAGAGGCCCGATCTAGACAGAGATGAACAACAAACTGAGAGCAGCGGCAGTGATCGCCGCAGCGTTTTTGGCCGTGGCCTTCCTTGTGCCTGCGCCGAAAAGTGTGCCGCTCACCGAGCGCTATCCCGGTCCTTGGAGAACTGATTTCAGCCGAGACATCGCCATCGCCCTGGGCAAGAACCAAGCTATCGGCTGCGTGCAATTCCAATACCGGGAGAGCCGCCTGGACCCAGGCGAGTACCTTGTGTACTGCAATGATCGGGGCATGTGGAGGTCCTACCTGGTCTGGATCCCGTCGCAGAAGATCACCGGGCCGCACATGATTGATGCATCGATTCCGCCGTGATCGAAGAATCCGCACTGGCGTGCAAGATGGCGCTGCATTGAGTTCAGCCACGTCCCGTGCCGGCGGCGCGGCACCATGGAATCCGCCCGCAGGGCGCCTGCCCGTGCCCGCCCTGCGGGCTCAGGCGTAGAAGGACAGCAACGCCAGGCACACGATGACCACGATGGCCGCCGTGATGAGCATCACCCTGAAGCCGCCGTCGCTGCTGCGCAGCAACCGCAACTCCAGCAGGGCCGCACCCACCCGGGCCATCCAGAAACAAAGCAGTTCCACCATGGGCGCAGCATAAGCGGCCCGGCAGATCAGGTGCGGGGCGTGGAAAATTCCGGCGAGCGCCTTGGCATCGCAGGCCATCGAGATGTCGTGAAGCCCGTTACCCACAGGGAGGTTTATGGAACAGATTCGGGAACAGTCAGCTGGCAGCAGGCCAGCCACAAAGAGGAAAAGAATCCTCATGGTCTGCACCGGCAACATCTGCCGCAGCCCCACGGCCCACGGCGTGCTCGAGAAAATGGTGGCCGACGCGGGCCTGGCGGGCCGCATCGAAGTGGACTCTGCAGGCACGCACGGCTACCACGTGGGCGAGGCACCCGACCACCGCTCCCAGGCCCATGCCGCACGGCGCGGCTATGACCTCTCGCAGCAGCGCGCGCGGCAGCTGCGGGCAGAGGATTTCAGGGCATTCGACCAGGTGCTGGTGATGGATGGCGCCAACGAATCTGCAGCGCGCAGGATCTGCCCCGAGTCCGAATGGCACCGCGTACAGCGGCTGACGGACTTCTGCACCGAACACGCGGCACGCGAAGTGCCCGACCCCTACTACGGCGGCGACCGGGGTTTCGAGGACGTGCTGGACCTGGTGGAGGATGCCTGCGCGGGGCTGCTGGCCACGCTGGGCATGGCGCCGCGCAAGGGTTGACAAGCCACGGCACCGCTTGCGCATGCGAATCCTCATTCTTTGCTTCGGCATCCTGGGCACGCTTGTGTTCGGCGCAGCCTTCGCCCTGTCGTTTTCCTCGCCATTGCTGGTCGAGAACCTGGGCAAGGAGATCATCCGCATCGAGATCGAGCGCAGGCTGGGCACCCAGCTGGATACGCTGACAGGCTCGCGCATGGCGGGCCTGGCCCAGAAGGCGCTTGGCAGGACAGAGAGCGAGATCGCCGCAGTGCGGCGCGAGATCGAGGCAGGCATCCCCGACAAGCTGGCTTCGGTCATGACCGACATGCGCCGCGCCGACTGCGAATGCCGCAAGCGCAAGGCCGTCTACGCGCAGCAACGCCAAGCCAACCAGCTGGCATCGCTGATCCAGATGCGAGCCCGGCTGGTGGAATTCATCGAGTCGGCCTACCACCAGACCACGGCCAGCCTGGTGCGGGAGTTCAGGATCTTCACTGCGTCCAATGCGCTGGTGTTTCTCGCCTTGACCGGCGTGACGGCGCGACGCAGGCAGGCGGGGCTGCAGCTGGCACTGCCCGCCATCGTGCTGGTGACCGCCTCGGCGGTGACTGCCATGCTGTATCTGTTCGCACAGGACTGGCTGCACACCATTGTGTTTGGCAGTTACATCGGCCTGGCCTACATGGCCTATCTGGCCTTTGCCATCGCGCTGCTGTGCGACATCGCATTCAACCGGGCACGCGTGTGCACACGGGCCATCAACGGCCTTGCGTCGTCTTTTGGTTCGGCATTCGAGGTCTTGCCTTGTTGAGCCCACGGCCCACCTTGCCCCGGCAACTGCCCCAATCACAGCAGCGGCACGGCCTCCATAGTCCTACCCACCCGCCAGCACGATCCGCCCCTTGCCCGCGCGCTTGGCCGCGTACATGGCCTCGTCGGCGCGCTGCAGGAGCTGGGTGGCATCTTCCCGGGCGGCATTGAGGGCAACGCCCATGCTGGCGCCGATCTGCACGGTGGCGCCTCCATGCAGGCGGATGGGCTGGCAGATGGAGGCCAGGCAGCGCTGCATGACCTGCAAGGCGTCTTCGGCGGAGGCCAGTTTGTCCAGCAGCAGCACGAATTCGTCTCCGCCCAGGCGGGCGACGCAGTCGGTTTCGCGGGCCTGGGTGGTGAGGCGGCGGGCAATGATGCGCAGCACTTCATCGCCGGCATCGTGTCCTTCGGTATCGTTGACCTGCTTGAAGCCGTCCAGGTCCATGAAGCAGACGGCCAGCTGGCCGGGGCCGCTGGCCTGGGCCAGCGCGCGCTGCAGCCGCGCCTGCAACGCGCGGCGGTTGGCCAGGCCGGTCAGCACGTCGTGCAATGCCTGGTGCTGGGCCGCCTGCTCGCCGCGCTTGAGGGCGTCGATGTCCACGAAGACCCATATCGATTCGCCATCGGCCAGGCCCGCGCCGCTGACATCGACCCAGAGCAGGCTGCCATCGCGGGTCTGCAACTGCATCTGGGTGTGGCATTTGCCGCCGGAGCGCAGTGCGCCATAGGCCAGTTCGCCGGAGCGTTCGTAGGTTTCCTCGTCCGGGTAGAGGATGCGGGCCGAGGTGCCCTGCAGCTCGCCGGCCGGGCGCTTGAGCATGCGCTGCATGGCCTGGTTGGTCCACAGCAGCCGGCGCTCGCGCAGGCGCGCCATGCCGATGAGGTCGTTGTCTATGAACAGTTCCTGCTGGCGCAGCAGTTCGGCGAGCCGGATGCGCGCCACGCGTTCGCGCTGCTGCAGCAGATAGAGGCTGACCGAACCCAGCGCGATCAGCGCGATGCTCAGGCCGGTGAGCGCCCAGGCACGCCAGGCCGATGCACGCCACCCCGCCAGGTAGCTTTCCGTGCCCAGGCCGGTGAAGACGGTCAGCGGATAGCCGGCCAGGCGCTGGTAGGCCGTGATGCGCTCCACGCCATCGAGCAGCGTGGGCGTGATGTACCAGCCAAGCTCCCGGTCATCGGCCAGGGCCCGGTGGTACTCGCCCGAGACTTCCGAGCCGCCGATGCCGGCCATGGGCTGGGGATCGCCTGCCGCGTAGCGGGCCACCAGCAGATCCTTGTCCGAACGCAGCGCAATGGCGCTGTCGGGCCCGAAGGCCTGGCGGCGGAACAGCGACTGGAAATGCTCGGCCGCGACGACCGCGTAGACGATGCCCTGGAAATCCCCGTCGCCGGATTGCAGCCGCCGCGCCAGCACGATGGCCCATTTCTTGAAGGAGTGGCTGACCAGCGGGTCGGAGACCACCATGCGGTCGGTGTTGCGCGCGCGGTCGAAGTAGCTTCGATCGGCCACGGAGAACGCCGGCTCATCCTCGTTGGCGGTCTGCAGGACCTGGCCATTGGCGTCGGTGACGCGCAGCGCCGTGACGAAGGGAACGAGGGCGCGCTGCTCCTGCAGGATTTCATAGAGGGCCAGCGCCGCCACGTCCGCGCCCTCCAGACTCCGGCTGCGGTAGCGGCCCGCGACGGTGGCCAGGGCGTTGTCCACCAGCCGCATCTCGGCGTTCAGCTCCAGGCTCAGGCTGCGCGCCTGGTTCCGGGTGACGGCAACGCCCAGGTCCAGGTCGGCCTGGTGGTTGGCACGCAGGCTCAACCAGGTGGCCAGGCCCAGCAGGCCGGCCACCAGCAGGTTGCCGAGCACCAGGCGCCGGAGCACCTTGTCGGAAAGAAGCCTCTTCATGGCGCCGGGTGTGCCTTTCCTTCGGGCTGGATGGGCATCGGGGTGGATGGACCGGCCCATTTTTAGCACAAGGCAGGAGCGCGCCATGCCAGGTCGCACGCCATGGCAGCGGCGCCTTTCGCCGCTGCGCCCGGCCCCTCAGGGCATGCGCCAGCTCAGGCCTGCGTAAACGGCCCGGCCATCTCCGGGAAAGTAGTAGGCACCGTCCACGCCGCGCACATTGGCCTGTACGGCCGTGGTCGCGGCATAGCGCCGGTCGGTCAGGTTGCGGCCTTCGACGAACCAGCTCCAGCCATCGCCCAGCGCCCCGCTCAAGCGCAGGTTGAGCAGCGCATAGCCATCGGAGGCCACGGTGTTGGCATGGTCCACCCAGGTGCGCGAGGGCAGCCACTCCAGGCCGGGCGCGACCGTGACCTGCTGCGTGGCCTTCCACTGCAGTTCGGCCCGCAGCAGGTGCGGCGGGATGCCGGCCAGGCGGCGGCGGCCGTAGACGGCGTCGTTGTCAAAGCGCAGGTCGCTGTAGAGGTACTGGGTGCGCAGCGACCAGCGCGGCGCAAGCCGTGCCTGCATGGACAGCTCCAGCCCCTGGTGGATGGTGCGGTCGGCATTGGTGGTGCCCAGGGCCGCGCCGCTGGCGTCGGTCAGCGCCAGCAGTTCGCGGCGCACGCGCGAGTGGTAGAGCGCGGCGTCCCAGGCCAGGGCCTCGCCGTGGCCGCGCCAGCCGGCCTCCACCGTGGTTGCGCTTTGCGCGCGCCCCAGCGGCAGCGAAGGCTGGTAGACCAGCTCGCCAATGGGCGGTGCCTCGAAGCTGCCGCTGATGTTGGCGTACCACTGCGACGTGGGCGTGGCCGCGAACAGCAGGCCCAGCTTGGGCGAGGTGTGGCTGAAATCCACGTCGTAGCTGGCGGCGGGCGCCAGCAGATTGTCCTGGCGGCGCTGGGCGCGCACGAACTGCAGGCCGGCCTGCAGCGCCCAGCGGGTGCTCAGGCCATGGCTGTATTCGCCATAGACCACGTCCTGCTGCGCCTTCACGCGCGTGCGCCCCGTGGACGTGCCGGCCGCGCCGCCCGCATTGGTGTAGCGCCATTCATCGCCATCGAGCTGCGCGCTGGAAAAGCCCAGCACCAGCCTGCGCGTGAGGCCACCGCCCTGCCCCAGCTCGGCCACCAGGCGCGAGTCCAGGCCCGTGTCGCGCATGTCCTGCTGGACGATGCCCATGGTCATGGGGTGGAAGCGGTCGCGCTGCGCGGAGAACAGCGAAGTTGTCCAGCGCAGGCCTTCGCGCGGCTGCCAGTCCATGCGCAGGGCGCCGCGCGTCTGGCGATAGTTGTTGCCGGCGTCCTGCGCCACATAGCCGGGCGCGGCCTGGCGCGGATTGGCCAGCATGGCCGCGCGCGTGAGGCTGCCGGGCATCTGCATGTCGGCATCCACATGGGACAGGAAGGCGCGCAGCTCCAGCGTATCGGTGAGCTGCAGGCCCACATTGCCGGACAGGCGCTGCGTGCGCCAGGCCGACTGTTCGCGCCAGCCGTCCTGCTCGCTGCGGCCGATGTTCAGCAGGCCATCCACCCGATCGCCACGACCCGCCAGCTGGGCCTGTGCCTGCCGCTGGCCGAACGATCCGGCCTGCAGCCGCAGCGATGCGGCAGGCGCCGTCAACCCGGTGGGCGAGACAAAGTTGATCGCGCCGCCCAGGCTGCTGGCGCCGTACTCCAGCGCATTGGCGCCACGCCAGACCTCGACATGCTGGGCCGCCATGGGGTCGATGGACTGGAAGTCCGCCGCGCCATCGGCCTGGTTCAGCGGTATGCCGTCCTGGTAGAGCTGTATGCCGCGCATCAGGTAGCCGCGCTGCACGCCCGAGCCGCGGATGGACAGCCGCGTCTCCGGGCCGTGGCGCGTCTGTGCGAGCACGCCGGGCGTGTAGGCCAGTGCATCGGCGGCGGTGCTGGCGCGCCCGGCCGCGTAGCTGGCTGCATCGATGACGGCCGTGCCGCCTGCGCGCTGCGACAGTTCATCGCGCGCAGCCTGCACGGCCTGGGCGGCACGCGCCTCGGGCGTGGCGGCGGCGCCACTGGCGCGCACCTCCACATCCGCAAGAACAGGTTCTGCCTGGGCCAGGGCGGAGGATGCCGCGCAAAGGCCTGCGGCGCCGGCCAGAGAAAGTGCAAAGCTCTTCATGCCGCCCCCAGGATCTGGCGCAGATCGGCCGCGCAGTCCTGCGCGTCCTGCTCATGGCGGAACGCCACGCGCAGCCGGCCCTCGGGATCGAACACATAGGTGATGGCCGAGTGGTCCATGGTGTAGGACGCACCCGTGGGCACCTTCTTGTAGAAGACCTTGAATTCCCTGGCGACCTCGGCCGTCTGCGCCTCGTCACCGCGCAGCGCGACAAAGCCGGGGTCGAAGGCGCCCACATAGGCCTTGAGCACCTGGGCCGTATCGCGCTCGGGATCGATGGTGATGAAGGCCACGGCCAGCCGCGTGCCATCGGCCCCCAGCAACTGGCGGATCTCCAGCGCGCGCGTCAGCGCCGTGGGGCAGACATCGGGGCATTGGGTGAAGCCGAAAAAGACCATCAGGGCCTGGCCCTTGAAGTCGGCCAGCGTGCGCTCGCGTCCATCGGCATCGCGCAGGCGGAAGTCCCGGCCGTACTGCGCGCCGGTGAGGTCGATGCCCTTGAACGGCACGGTGGCGGGCTTGCAGCCGGCCAGCAGCGCCAGTGCGGCCAGGCCGCCGCCAAGGCAGGCACGGCGAGACAGGGCAACGGGAGCAACGGATGGGAGGGTCGAAGAAAAATCGGCGGCGCGCTGCGGCACCGCATGGCAATCGGAACGGAACATGGCTTCCCTGCATGGAATCTTGGCGGAGCCGCAGCGCCAAGGCTGCGCCCGGCCGGTGCGGCAATGTTCTGAGACAGGCAAGCGGCCAGAAAGCTCCAGACCACGCTGGACAGCGCTGGACGGCAGCCAATGCCTCAGGCGATCGACAACGGCAAGGGAGGCCCGCGCGGCGGCAGCGGCGCGCCGACCAGGGAGGCAATGCGTGCGGAGACGATGGGCTGCAGCGCGCGGCCCAGCGGCTGCGGTTGCGCCCAGGAGGGGGAGACATGCGCGGGCGGCGGCGTCACCGCCAGGCACAGAGGGCAGTCCAGCGAATGCTGGGCAGACACCGCCTGCCCCTCTTGGCCATTGACCACCACCAGCTTGACGCTGCCGCCTGCCGTGCAGACCAGCTCCATGGCCTGGGGATGCACCAGGGGCGATGCCACCGCCATGCCCAGCGTCAACGCGAACCACGCCATGACCAGGCGGGCCAGTGAGACGGAGTTGCGCAGGGCGTGCATGGCTGGGGATTATGGGGCTGAGATGCCGGATATGCGTGGTATCCGTAGCCGCCTGCCCGCATGGGCCATCCCATAATCGCCTTTTCCCCAAGCAGTGACCGCCATGTCGAAACTCCATGTTGTGCAGCAGGGCCAAGGCCCGGCCCTCGTTCTGAGCCACGCGCTCGGTTGTGACCTCCAGATGTGGGACGGCGTTGCCCAGGCGCTGGAAGACCGCTTCACCGTGGTGCGCTACGACCACCGGGGCCACGGCCGCTCGCCCGCCATCGGCGAGGCCTTCGACATGAACGACCTGGCAGACGACGCAGCCGGCGTGATCGAGGCGCTGGGCCACGGGCCGGTGCACTTCGTGGGCCTGTCCATGGGCGGGATGACGGCCCAGGCCCTGGCCGTGCGCCATCCGGCGCTGGTGCGCAGCATCACCATCGCCAATTCGGCCAGCTACTACGACGAGGCCGCGCGCGCAGGCTGGCAGGCGCGCATTGCCACCGTGCACGACCAGGGCGTGGCGGTGATTGCCGACGGCGCCATGCAGCGCTGGTTCACCCCCGAGTTCCGTACCGGGCAGGCGGCCCGCGTGGCCGCCTTGCGCGCAGGGCTGGAGGCTTTGGCGGCCAAGCCCTATGCGGCGGCCTGTGCGGCCGTGGGCGGCATCGATTTTCGCGAGAGCAATCGGCGCATCGCCTGCCCTGCGCTGGTCATTGCGGGCAGTCGCGATGAGGCCACGCCGCCTGCCCTGTCCGAGGACATGCAGGCGCAGATTCCGGGCGCGCAGCTGGTGTCGCTGCCCGCCGCGCATTTGAGTGCCGTGGAACTGCCCGTGGAGTTTGCGCAGTTGGTGAGCGACTTTGTCGCGCAGATCCGCTAGATCTGCAGTCCCACCCGGGCGGATGGGCGCTGAGCGAAGTCGCTATCGTGGAGGGCATCACGGAAGGCACCACGGCCGGCATCACGGCCGACAGATCAACTCCGCCACGTCCATCAGCAGGGCTTCATCGATCTGCTCGCGCAGGTCCACCGCCAGCCTGCGCCGGTAGAACACGCCCAGGTCCAGCCCCACGCCCAGCGCGCGGATCTGCACGTCGCCCGCGCGCTCGTGCCGGGCGATGACCTGGCGCAGGTGCTGGTCCAGGTAGTGCTCGTCGTTGGCCTGGTGCGTGGCCGTGTCCATGGGGCAGCCGTCCGAGATGACGAGCAGGACGCGGCGCTGCGCGGGCTGCGCCAGCAGCCGCTCGCAGGCCCATTCCACGGCCTCGCCGTCCACGCCCTCGCGAAAGAGGTCGGGCCTGCGCAGCGCGGCAATGCCGTGGCGGGCGTGGCGCCAGGGTTTGGCGGCGTCCTTGAAGACGATGTGCAGCCGCTCGTTGAGCCGGCCCGGGATGTGGGGCTGGCCCGCGCGCTGCCAGTCGCGGCGGGCGCGGCCGCCGTTCCAGGCCTGGGTGGAAAAGCCCAGCACGTCCACCGGCACGCCGGCCATGGACAGCGCGCGGCCCAGCAGGTCCACCAGCAGGGACAACTGGCGCGCATGCGCCTTCATCGAGCCCGAGCAGTCCAGCAGGACGGCCACGGCCGCATCGCTGACGGGGCGCGGCAGCTCGTTCCTGAAGATGGCGCGCTGCTGCGGATCGCTGACCAGTTGCGCCAGCCGGCTTCCATCCAGGTGGCCATCCTCCAGGCCGAACTGCCAGCCGTCGTGGCGCGGCACGGCCAGGCGCTGCTGCAGGTGGCGGGCCAGCCGGCCCGCATGCAAGCCGCTGCGCGCCAGTTCCTCATCCATCTGCCCGCGGAACTCGGCCAGTTGCGCTGCGCGGATCAGCTCGGCCGCCTGCGCCTCGCGGTCATAGGCGCGCGTGAACACGCGGTAGCTGTGGGCCGAGCCGGCCCAGGCGCGGCTGTCGCCGCTGAGCGCCACGGGCGGCGCATCCAGGCTTTGCGATTCAAAGTGCAGCGGCAGCGCGAAGCTGCCGCGCCGGCGCGGCCCGCCAGCGCCGCGCGGCGCCTCTTCCTGGGCTGACCGCACGGCCTGGCCCACCCAGCGGCTGATGGCCAGGGCCGGCGCAATGAAGGCCTGCTGGTCCTGCCGGTGGCGGCGCAGCAGGGCCCACTGCGCGCCCAGTTGCGCCGACAGGCCGGCGCGCGTGGCCTCGGCCAGGTCGGCCAGGGCATCGGGCGGCTCATGTCCGCTCAGGCGGCTCCAGGCGGTCAGCGCCACGGTGAACAGCAAAATGCCCAGGCTGCTTTCGGTCAGGCCCGAATCGGCAAAGGCCTGGCTCCAGTGCACAAAGCGCGCATGCAGGTTGGCGCGTGCGCCCGGCCATTCCTCTGGCGCCAGGCTTTCCACGCGCAACTGCTCCAGCAGCTCGAACACCAGCCGCTCCACCGGGTCGCCGGGAAGGTGGCGCGCGTGCAGCGCGGCATCGCTCAGGCGAAGGCGCAGGCTGGCACCGTCGAGCAGGCCGCGCTGGTCGGCCAATCGGGCCGGCACATCGGATTGGTGGGCCGCTGCCAGCACCACGGGCGCCGTGCCCCGGTACAGCGTCTGCCCGCTCCACTGCAGCGAGGCATCGCCCGCCATGGCGCGCAAGAGCGGCCCGCCCCAGGCCTCCATGCGCGCCAGCGAAGGGGATGCCTCAGCAGGCATGGGCGGGCTCGTCGCGCAGCGCCAGTTCCTGGCCGAAGCAGCGCTGGAAATACTCGGCCACGATGGCCCGCTCGGCCGGCTCGCACTTGTTGAGGAAGGACAGCTCGAAGGCCAGCCGCAGGTCGTGGAAGATCTGCGCGTTCTCGGCCCAGGTGATGACGGTGCGCGGCGACATCAGCAGCGACAGGTCGCCCACCGCAAAGCCCTTGCGCGTGAGCGCGGCCAGCGCCACCATGGCGGCCACCTGCTCGCGCCCCTGCGGCGTGGCCAACTGCGGCACGCGCGCCAGCACGATGGCGGCTTCCTCGGCCGGCGCCAGGTAGTCCAGGCTGGTGACCAGGTTCCAGCGGTCGAGCTGGGCGTGGTTGAGCATCTGCGTGCCGTGGTACAGGCCGCTGAGGTTGCCCTGGCCCAGGGTGTTCATGGTGGCGAAGAGGCGGAACTGCGCATGCGGCTGGAGCACGCGCTTTTGGTCCAGCAGGGTGAAGCTGCCCTCGCGTTCGAGCACGCGCTGGATGACGAACATCACGTCGGGCCGGCCCGCGTCGTATTCATCGAAGACCAGGGCCACGGGCCGCTGCAGCGCCCAGGGCAGGATGCCTTCCTGGAACTGCGTGACCTGGCGGCCCTCCTGCAGCACGATGGCGTCCTTGCCCACCAGGTCCAGCCGGCTGATGTGGCCGTCGAGGTTGACGCGCACGCAGGGCCAGTTCAGTCGCGCCGCCACCTGCTCGATATGGGTGGACTTGCCCGTGCCGTGCAGCCCCTGGATGACCACGCGCCGGTTGTGCGCAAAGCCGGCCAGGATGGCCAGCGTGGCCTGCGGGTTGAAGCGGTAGGCCGGGTCCACGGCCGGCACATGCTCGCTGCGCTCGGCAAAGGCCGGCACCTGCATGTCGGTGTCCAGGCCGAAGGTCTCGCGCACGCCAAGTGTGCGCGTGGGATGCATCAGGGTCAGCTCAGTCATCGTCAGGGGCTCCCGGGGGGACTTCGTCGTTGATGCGCGCAATCGCCTCGGCCGCCGCGCGCAGTTGGGGAAGAAAGGACAGCGCCCGCTCGCGGGTGAAACGCATGATGGGCGCCTGCACGGCCAGCCCCATGTTCGAGGGGCCGCCCTGGATGGAGGGCACGAGCACGCCCAGGCACAGCAGGCCGGGCAGGAATTCCTCGTTGTCGAAGGCATGGCCCTGGGCGCGCACCTGGTCCAGTTCGGCGTCCAGCGCGTCGAAGGCCGTCAGCGTGTTGGCCGTGAAGCCCTCCAGCGGCACGGCCGACAGCAGCCGCCTGCGCTGCGCGGGCGCCATCTGGCTCAGGAACAGCTTGCCCGTGGCCGAGCAATGGGCCGGCACGCGCGAGCCCGGGTGCAGATAAAAGCGCAGCGGCGCGGGCGTCTCCACCCGGTCCAGGTAGAGCACCTCGCTGCCCGAGAAGGCGGTGATGTTGCAGCTCTCGCCGATGTCGCGCACCAGCTGGGCCAGCACCGCATGGCGTGCGCCATGCGTGGTGTTGTTGAGCAGCACGCTCTCGGCCAGCCGCATCAGCCGCCGGCCCGTGCCGTAGTGCCGGCCATTGCCCTCGCGCTGCAGGATGCCCGCGCCCTCGAGCTGCTGGAGCATGCGGTGCATGGTGGGCTTGGGCAGGCCTGTCTCCTCGACCATGGTCTGCAGCGTGAAGGGCTCGTTCTTCTGCGCAATCGCCTCCAGCAGCGCGAACAGCCGCAGGTTGGGCGTGTCGCCATCGATACGGGCAGGGATGGGGTCACGGGTGTTCATGGTGTTGGTCATCATATGTTCTTCAATTTTTCGAGTCAATTTGTTCCGAAAAAAGAAATTTGTTTGACATCCGGGCGAACTCAGTCCTAGACTTGCGCCGTGATTTCTTTTTTCGGAACTAAAAGTTCCATTTTCAAGGAGACAACATGACTGCAGCCAACAATCGTACGGTGGTCGAAGGCGTCCAGAAGATGACCCCTTCCGAAGCCTTTGTGGAGACCTGTGTGGCCAACGGCGTCACGGAGATGTTCGGCATCATGGGCTCGGCCTTCATGGATGCCATGGACATCTTCGCGCCCGCCGGCATCCGCCTGATCCCCGTGGTGCACGAGCAGGGCGCGGCCCACATGGCCGATGGCTATGCGCGCGTCTCGGGCCGCCATGGCGTGGTGATCGGGCAGAACGGCCCCGGCATCAGCAACTGCGTGACCGCCATCGCGGCCGCCTACTGGGCCCACAGCCCCGTGGTCATGATCACGCCCGAGACCGGCACCATGGGCATGGGCCTGGGGGGCTTTCAGGAAGCCAACCAGCTGCCCATGTTCCAGGAGTTCACCAAGTACCAGGGCCATGTCTGCAACCCCAAGCGCATGGCCGAGTTCACGGCCCGCTGCTTTGACCGCGCCATCTCCGAGATGGGCCCCACCCAGCTGAACATTCCGCGCGACTACTTCTACGGCGAAGTGCAGTGCGAAATCCCCAAGCCCATGCGCGTGGAGCGCGGCTCGGGCGGCGAAAACAGCCTGCAGGCCGCCACGGAACTGCTGGCCACGGCCAAGTTCCCCGTGATCCTGGCCGGCGGCGGCGTGGTCATGGGCGATGCGGTCGAGGAATGCAGGCAGCTGGCCGAGCGCCTGGGCGCACCCGTGGTCACGGGCTATCTGCGCAATGACGCCTTCCCCGCCAAGCACCCGCTGTGGGCCGGCCCGCTGGGCTACCAGGGCTCCAAGGCCGCGATGAAGCTCATCGCCCAGGCCGACGTGGTGATCGCGCTGGGCTCGCGCATGGGCCCCTTCGGCACCCTGCCCCAGCACGGCATGGACTACTGGCCCAAGAACGCCAGGATCATCCAGGTCGAGGCCGACCACACCAACCTGGGCCTGGTCAAGAAGATCTCGGTCGGCATCCACGGCGACGCCAAGGCCGTGGCGCGCGAGCTGGGCCGCCGCCTGCAGGGCCAGACCCTGGCCTGCGACGCCACCAAGGCCGCGCGCGCCGACACCATCGCCACCGAGAAGGCGGCCTGGGAGAAGGAGCTGGACGAGTGGACGCATGAGCGCGACCCCTACAGCCTGGACATGATCGAAGAGGCCAAGGGCGAGCGCACGCCCACGGGCGGCCAGTACCTGCACCCGCGCCAGGTGCTGCGCGAGCTGGAAAAGGCCATGCCGCCGCGTGTGATGGTCTCCACCGACATCGGCAACATCAACTCCGTGGCCAACAGCTACCTGCGCTTCGACGAGCCGCGCAGCTTCTTCGCGCCCATGAGCTTCGGCAACTGCGGCTATGCCCTGCCCACCATCATCGGCGCCAAGTGCGCGGCGCCCGACCGCCCGGCCATCGCCTACGCCGGCGACGGCGCCTGGGGCATGAGCATGGTGGAGATCATGACCGCCGTGCGCCATGACATTCCCGTCACGGCCGTGGTCTTCCACAACCGCCAGTGGGGCGCGGAGAAGAAGAACCAGGTGGATTTCTACAACCGCCGCTTCGTGGCCGGCGAGCTGGAAAGCGAGAGCTTCGCGGCGATTGCCAGCGCCATGGGTGCCGAGAGCATCGTGGTCGACCAGATCGAGGACGTGGGCCCGGCGCTGCAAAAGGCCATCGACCTGCAGATGAACCACGGCAAGACCTGCGTGATCGAGGTGATGTGCACGCGCGAACTGGGCGACCCGTTCCGCCGCGATGCGCTGGCCAAGCCCGTGCGCTTCCTGGAAAAGTACAAAGATTTCGTCTGAAGCTGTCTGACACCCCCTGAGGCGCTGCGCGCCTTCCCCCTCTCTACCCGCTGCGCGGGGGAGGGGGACGACACCCTCGGTGCGGGGCGGCCCTTCCTCGGTGTCCCTGGGATGGGCCGCGCCGGTTTCATGCGCCTGGGTGAAGCGCAAGGCCCTCGAAAGCCGATTCCCAGATTCCCTGCGTTGCTCGCGCCGGGCCCTGTACTTTCCCGCAGGAGCTTTCATGGTCCCCCCACTTTCACTCGCCGTGGCCGCCGATGATGCGCCCGCCACGCCCCGTCCCCATCTCCAGCACTTGCTGGACCAGGCCAAGGCGCAAGGCCCCATTCCGGTGGCCGTGGCCTATCCCTGCGATGCAGGCTCGCTGCAGGCGGCCATGCAGGCCGCGCAGGCGGGCCTGATCACGCCGCTGCTGGTGGGCCCCGAGGCACGCATCCGGGCGGCGGCCCAGGCAGCCGGGCTGGATCTGGCGGGAGCGTCCATCCACTCCACAGCCGACGACCCACGCGCGGCGGCGGCCCAAGCGGCGGCGCTGTGCGGCAGCGGCCAGGCCCGCGCGCTGATGAAGGGCAGCCTGCACAGTGACGAATTGCTGGGCGCCGCCGTGGCGCGCGAGGCCGGCCTGCGCGGCAGCCGCCGCGCCAGCCATGTGTTCGTGATGGACCTGCCGGGCTTCGAGCGCCCGCTGCTGATGACCGACTGCGTGGTCAACATCTTCCCCTCGCTGATGGACAAGCGCGACATTGCGCAGAACGCCATCGACCTGGCCCGTGCCATCGGCATTGCCCGGCCGCGCGTGGCCGTGCTCTCGGCGGTGGAGACGGTCAATCCCGCCATCCCCGGCACCATCGACGCGGCCGCGCTGTGCAAGATGGCCGACCGGGGGCAGATCAGCGGCGCCATCCTCGACGGGCCGCTGGCCTACGACAACGCCATCTCGCTGCGCTCGGCGCATCACAAGGGCATCGTCTCCGATGTGGCCGGCCAGCCCGACGTGCTGCTGGTGCCCAGCCTGGAGGCAGGCAACATGATCTACAAGCAGCTGGTCTACATGGCCGACGCCGAATGCGCGGGCCTGGTGCTGGGCATGCGCGTGCCCATCGTGCTGACCAGCCGTTCGGACTCGGTGGCCAGCCGCATCGCCTCCTGCGCGCTGGCCGTGCTGGCCGATGCGGCGGGCGGCAAGGAGCAGCCATGAGCCAGGTCCAAGCCCCTTTGGCAGCACAGCCGTCCGTGCCGCGCATGCTGCAATGGCTGAAGCTCCTGCCCGGCACGGGCCTGTCGGGCGTGATTGCGCTGGCAGCCACCTTCGTCTCCACCCTGCACGGCGGGCCGCAGCTGCTGTTCGCGCTGTTCTTCGGCGTGGCCTTCCACTTCCTGAGCCAGGACGCGCGCGCCAAGCCCGGCATCGAGTTCTGCGCACGCGGCGTGCTGCGCCTGGGCGTGGGCCTGCTGGGCGCGCGCATCACAGCCACGCAGATCGCGGGCCTGGGCTGGACCACGGCGCTGATCGTCATCGCCGCCGTGGTCACCACGCTGCTGTGCGGCACGCTGCTGGGCCGGCGCCTGGGCCTGACGCGCCCGCAGGGCGTGCTGTCGGGCGGCGCGGTGGCCATCTGCGGCGCCTCGGCCGCGCTGGCCATCTCCTCGGTGCTGCCGCGCGACAAGGACAGCGACCGCTTCACGCTCACCGTGGTGGTCACGGTCACGGTGCTGTCCACGGCCGCCATGGTGCTGTACCCGCTGGTGGCGCGCGCCCTGCACCTGCCGCCCGAGCTGGCGGGCCTGTTCATCGGCGGCACCATCCACGACGTGGCCCAGGTGGTGGGCGCGGGCTACACCATCGACCAGGCCACGGGCGACTACGCCACCATCGTCAAGCTGTTCCGCGTGTCCATGCTGGCCGTGGTGGTGGTCATGGTCTCGGCCCTGTTCAAGCGCCAGCGCGAGGCTGCGGCCGAGCAGCACCACGGCAAGAAGCCGGGCCTGGTGCCCTGGTTCCTGTGGGTGTTCGTCGCGCTGGTGGCCATCAACTCGCTGGGCTGGGTGCCGCCAGGCCTGCAGCACCAGTTGAGCGACCTCTCGCGCAACTGCCTGGTGCTGGCCATTGCGGCCCTGGGCCTGAAGACCTCGTTCCAGCAACTGGCGCAGGCCGGCTGGCGGCCTTTTGCACTGCTGGTGGTGGAGACGCTGTGGATGGCGGCCTTTGTGCTGATCGCCATCGAGATCGAGATGCGCTGACGCCTGCACAGGCCCTCGCTGGTAGAGGCCCGCCTTGCGCGGGCCTTTGTCATGGCGCCGCCACACATCGCTTGATGGGCATGCACCAGGATGATACATTCGCACACAAATTTTTGATCCACCTCAACGACCCACCGCGCCGTGAACGTTTTTCGCAAGCAAGCCGGCAGATTCCGCAGGCTTACCGCCACCCAAGTCCTCACCCTTCTGCGCAGGCAGCAACCCCGGCAAGCCGCCTTGCTGCGGCTGCTGCCCTGCCTGGTGATGCTGGCCGTGTGCGCGGTGCTGCTGGATTCCCTGCTGCCCATTCCGCTGTGGGCCGTCGTCAGCCTGACCGTGGTCATGGCCGCCTACACCGCCCACAACTGCCAGGCCTTTGTCGCCACCCAGCGCAGAAAGTCCACGCTGCGCCATCTCGCTCGCTCCTGCCTGCTGCACGCCGGCTGAACACAAGTTCCCCTGGGTGCCGCGCGTCAGGCACCGCCTCTGGCATAGGCCGTCAGCGCCTGGGCCACAGCCTTGAAGACCACGGCGCAGCGCTCGCTCTTGCGCAGGTCCTCATGCATGGCCACCCAGGTATCGAGCTTCCATGAGAATGCCTGCGGCAGCACCCGCACCAGGCCCGGGTCCCTGGCCGCCAGCGCCGACTGGCAGATGCCGATGCCAAAGCCGGCGCGGATGGCGCCCAGCTGTGCCAGGTCGCTGTCCGAGCGCAGCGCCATGGCCTCGCGCGTGAACATCGGAAACTGCTGCTGAAACCTGCGGATGAAGGCGTTCTCATGGTCGAAGCCGATGAGCGAATGCCCGGCCAGGTCCTCCAGCGAATCCGGCACGCCATGTCTGGCCAGATAGCTCTCATGGGCATGCAGCCCCAGCTCGATGGCCCCGATATGGCGTGCCACCAGCGCCTCCTGCTGCGGCCGGAACATGCGCACGGCCACATCGGCCTCGCGGCGCAGCAGGTCGTCCACCGCGTTGGACAGCACCAGTTCGATGGCCAGCTCAGGGTGCGCCGCGCGCAATTGCGCAAGCACAGGCGGCAGCACCTCCACCCCCACCACCTCGCTGGCCGTCAGCCGCACCGTGCCACGCACGCCCGAGCCATGGCTGGCCGCCACGCGGCGCAGCGCGGCCGCCGTCGCTGCCATGCTGGCGGCATAGGGCTGAAGCTCGTAGGCCGCTTCCGTGGGCGCGAAGCCATCGGACGAACGGGTGAACAGTTGCAGGCCCAGCGCCGACTCCAGCCCGTCAATGTGCCGGCCCACGGTAGGCTGCGCCAAGCCCATGGCCCGGCCCGCCGCCGACAGCGACCCGGACTCCAGCACCTGCAAAAAGCTGCGATACCACTCCCAGTGGGGTTCCGACATCTCTGATCCATTCATTTATGCATGGACACCAGAAGATTCTAGGCAATTTTCCTTTTGCAGCGTGTTGCGGACACTGGCGTGGTCACCACAGGACCCGCCCCATGCCATCCATTGCACTTTTCGGCGCTGCAGGCGCCATCGGCCAGAGCCTGGCCGCCGCGCTCAGACAACAGGGCCGCGCCTATCGCGTGGTCGGCCGCAACGCAGCCAGCCTGCGCCAGACCTTCGGCGCCGATCCCCTGGCCGAGATCGCCACCTGGAACCCGGACAGCGCCGGCTCCATCGAGGCTGCCGCCCACGGCGTGGACACGCTGGTCTACCTGGTGGGCGTGAACTACTGGCAGTTTGAATTGCATCCCGAGCTGATGCGCAAGACGCTGGAAGGCGCCATTGCCGCGGGCGTGCGCCGCGTCGTGCTGATCGGCACCGTCTATCCCTACGGCAAGGCCCGCACCCTTGCCGTGGAAGAAGACCATCCGCGCGAGCCCCATACCTTCAAGGGCCGCATGCGCAAAGCCCAGGAGGACCTGCTGCTGCAGGCCCATGCGCAGGGCCGCATCGAGGCCACCGTGTTGCGCCTGCCCGACTTCTACGGCCCCGGAGTGCACAACAGCCTGCTGCACGGCGCCTTCGAGGCGGCGGCCCACGGCGGCCGGGCCGACATGATCGGCCCGCTGGACCGGCCGCACGAGTTTGTCTACGTGCCTGATGTGGGCCCCGTCGTCGCGCGCATCATCGACACGCCGCAGGCATTCGGCAGGGTCTGGCACCTGGCTGGCGCGGGGGTGACCACGCAGCGCGACATCGTCTTGGAGATCGAACGCCTGAGCGGCAGGCCGCTGAAACTGCGCGTCGCGGGAAGGACCGCGCTGCGCCTGGCCGGCCTGTTCAGCCCCTTGATGCGCGAACTGGCCGAGATGCACTACCTGCTGACCGATCCGCTGATCATGGACGACTCGGCCCTGCACGCCCTGCTGGGCCCCATCGCCAAGACGCCCTACGCCCAGGGCATACGCGCCACGCTGGACGCCGCCATGGCGGGTGCGGGCTCAGGTGTGAACGCCAGCCCGCAGCAGGCCACGGCCTGAAAACAAAAAGGCCCTGACAGCAGAACTGTCAGGGCCTTTGTCTATCTGGCAGGGGAGGAAGGACTCGAACCCTCGCATGCCGGAATCAAAATCCGGTGCCTTTACCAACTTGGCGACTCCCCTAGAAGACGTAAATTCTAATACGTTTTTTTGGCCCGAAATCCAAAACTCCAAAAATTTCGACTCAGCCAAAGATGTCTTCATTGCGCAGCCAGGGCTCCCTCAAGACAGCGAAGTATCGCCTCCCGCCCCATCGCCGTGAAACAACCGATGAAGACGAACACGGACTCCGAGACCCCGGCCCCAGGCAGGCTGGCAATGCGCAAGCGCCCACCCACCACGTGGATTTCCTGGGCGCTGTCCTGCCCGCCCAGCCGCACGATGCCCTTGGCCCTCAACAGCGGGACAGGCAGCGTACGCAGAGCCTGCCGCAATCGCTGCCGGTCAAAGCAGCCACGCGTTGCGTAGGAAAAGCTGCCCACATCGGCCAAGCCGGCCGTATCCCCGGCCTGGCTTTTCCAGGAGCCCCCCGCTTGCAGCAGGCCTTGCGGGCGGCGTGGCGCGGCAGCCGCATCAAGGAACACGGCCAGGGGTATCTGGCCATGGCGGGCCGCCAGCACCACGGCACCGGGCGCCATGCCAGCCACGCGCGCGGCCACCTTTTCGGTGGCATATGCGCCGGCCAGATCCGTCTTGGTCAGCACCAGCGCCGTCGCACCGGAGATCTGGCGGCGAACCATGTCTCCGACCAGCGGGTCGCGCAGTTGCTCATCGAGGCCCTGGGCATCCACGACCACCAGGATGGCGTTGAGCTGCAGCGCGGGGTCGAGCATGCCGACCTGGGCGATGCGCACGGGATCGGAGACGCCGCTGCACTCGATGACCAGCAGGTCCGGGCGGTCGGGCCGCGCGCCCACGGCGGCCAGGGCCTCGGCCAGCCGCCCGCCGATGGAGCAGCAGATGCAGCCGTTCTCCAGCTGCAGCACGTCGCTGCTGCGCGTGCGGATCAGGGCGGCGTCGATGTTGATCTCGCCGAAGTCGTTGACCAGCACGGCCACGCGCAGGCCATCGGCGCGCTCCAGCAGCCGGTTGAGCAAGGTGGTCTTGCCTGCGCCCAGGTAGCCGCCCACGACGACCATGGGAATGGGCGCCCGCTGCGCCGCGGCGGCCGGCGTGCTCATGGCCGGGACCCGGGCGCGGGGAAGATGCGCCCGCCCAGCACGGTGCCCCAGACCTTCACGTCCTTGAGGGCGGCGGGCGCCACCGCGCGGGGATCGTCCTCCAGCACGGCGAAGTCCGCCAGCTTGCCGGGCTCGATGCTGCCCACGCGCTGCTCCTGCCTGAGGGTGCGCGCCGCGCCCATGGTGATGGCGTGCAAGGCATCGTCCACCGAAAGGCGCTCGGCCTCGCCCAGCACGCGGCCTGAAGCGGTTTCGCGCTGCACGGCGCACCAGGCGGTGAACAAGGGATTGATGGGGGTGATGGGCGCATCGGAATGCATGGAAAAGTCCATGCCCAGGCGCCGTGCCGTGCCCGCCGCATTCATGCGTGACGCCCACTCGATGCCCACGGTCTGCCCGGCATGGGCATCGCCCCAGTAATAGAGATGGTTGGAGAAGAAGTTGACGCACAGCCCCAGGCGCGCAGCGCGTTCCAGCTGGGCGCTGTCGGCCAGCTGGCAGTGCTGCAGGGTGTGGCGATGGTCGGCGCGCGGGTGCCTGGCCAGCAGGTCCTCGATCACATCCAGCACCACCTCGGTGGCCTCGTCTCCGTTGGTGTGGATATGCAGTTGCAGCCCGGCCAGGTGGAAGGGCTCGAACAGCGCGGGCAGCTGCGACGGCGGAATCAGCCACAGGCCGTTGGGCTGCCCGCCCGCGTAGCCGGGGGCGCGCAGGCGCGCGGTGAAGCCCTGGATGGAGCCGTCCACGATGAACTTGACGGGGCCGAACTGCAGCTTGTCGCTGGCCGTCGATGCGGCAGCGGCGTGCACGCGCGCGGCGCCGCCTTCCGGGTTGCGCTGCGGCGCAAAGGCCGGGACGATGCGCAGCGGATAGGCCGCGTCGCCCGTCACCTCGCGCAGCGCGGCCAGGCCCCGGGGAGAGAGATCGCTGACCAGGTCGGTGGCCGTGGTCACGCCCGCGAGCTGGGCCACGCGGCCGAACTTCCAGATCGCCTCGCGCTGCTCGGCTGCGGCCAGGGAGAGCGCGCTGCCGATCACCTTCTGCACGGGGTACATGGCGGCAAACTCCTGAAGCTCGCCCGTGGGCTGGCCTTCGGCGTCCCTGTGGATGCCGTCGATGTCGGTGTCCTCGTCGATGCCGGCCAGGGCCAGCATGGCCGAGTTCACGTTCATCAGGTGCACGCTGGCATGCAGGATGACGATGGGCCGCCTGCGCGAGACGCGGTCCAGCTCGCGCACCGACAGCCGGGCGCTGCCGAAGAGGATGGGATCGAACCCCCAGGCCAGCAGCGTGGCCTGCGCATCGGGCAGCGCGCGCTCGGCCTCGGCCAGGCGGGCCAGCACGGCCTCCAGCGTGCGCAGGCCGGGCCACAGGCGGCCGTCGGGATCGCGGCGGTCAAAGTAGCCCAGGTAGACCGCATCCCACATGGCGCCTTCCATCAGGTGGCTGTGGGCCTCGATCAGGCCGGGCATGAGCACCTTGCCGCGCAGGCGGTCGATGCGTTCGGCATCGGGCCAGGCGGCCATCTCGGCCTCCCCGCCCACCGCCAGCACCGTGCTGCCCCGCACGGCCACGTGGGTGGCCTGCGGCCGGGCCGGGTCCATGGTAAGGATGGTGCGCGCCGCGAAGATGCGCACGCGCCCGCTGGTTTCGTGGTTCATGGGGATGCTTCCCTCAGGCGGTCTTGACGTGTGCCGCACGCGGCAGGCAGTGGACGATGGCCGTGACCAGCAGGTTCAGCGCCAGGCTGATGAAGCCCAGGTTGATGCCACCGAAGTCCGGTTGCTGCAGGTACAGCACGATGGCCAGCGCCTGCCCGCAGACGATGCCCAGGGCAATGGCCAGGGGCCGGATGCGCCAGCCAAACAGGATGGCCATCATTCCCGGGAAGAACTGCGTCACGCCGTAGTAGGTGGTGTTGATCAGGGTCAGCATCAGGTTGGGGGTGAGCAGCGTCATCACGATGGACAGCACCAGGTAGATGACGATCACCACCTTGGCGCCCTGCTTTTGCTTGGCCTCGGGCAGGCCGGGCAGCAGGTTGCGCGCCACGATGGGGCCGATGGCCAGACAGATGCCCGCCAGCACCAGCAGGCCCGACAGCGCGGCGCCGGCCGCCACCAGGCCCAGCAGCCAGTCGGGCAGCAGGCGCACGGCAGCGGCGAAGAAGGCCTCGTTGGGCGATGCCAGTTCCAGGTTCTGGCTGATGGCGTAGTACGAGGCCAGCACCAGGAACGGGTACATCAGCATGTACAGCGGCATGGCGATCTGGGTGCGGCGGATGGTGTGCGAACTCTTGGCCGTGAAGAAGTTCTGCACGGCGAACGGCATCATGTAGAAGCCCAGCGCCTGGAACAGCATGGTGCTCATGGAAAAGCGCAGCTGCGTATCGGTCATGTGGTTGCTGACCTTGGCGCTGGCGGCGGCGAACACATCGCCCACCCCGGCGTGCCAGCCCACGGCCACGCCCGTGGCGATGATGGCCACCACCATGAGGATGTCCTTGAGGATGGCGATGTAGGCCGAGGCACGCACGCCCGAGATGGCGATGTAGGTGAAGGCCAGGCCCGCCGAGATCAGCAGCAGGTGCAGCGGCTGGAAGTTCCAGCCCAGCCCCTTGAGCGCCGCCACCAGCCCCGTGAACTGCAGCTGGCCCCAGGGCAGCAGGAACAGGATGGCCGAGCCGGCCACGATCAGCTCCAGCGCGCGGCTGCCGAAGTGGCCCTTGAACAGGTCCGGCAGGGTGATGGCGTTGTGGCGCAGGCCTGCCTTCCAGATCATGGGGCCCAGGAAGTAGCCCAGCGGATAGGCCAGCAGGATGTAGCCCAGGAACCAGACGCCATAGGTCGGCCCCTTGGCGTAGATGCCGCCCGGAAAGCCGACCATGGTGCCGATGCTGTAGATCTCGCCGGCAGCCAGGAAGAACACCAGGTAGGCGCCGAACTGGCGAGAGGCGACGAAGAAGTCATGCACGCTTTGCGCACCCTTGCCCGTGCGCGAGCGGATGGCCAGGTACAGCGACAGTGCGATGAAGCCCAGAAAGACTGCGGTGGTCATGGCAGCGCTCCCTTCAGGCCGACTGCACGTCGTCGGCTTCGTGGCGGTCGAACACCAGCCAGCACACGAGCATGCACAACGAGGTCAGCACGAACCACACGAAGATCCACAGGTAGATGAAGGGCACGCCGAGCAGATGGCGATCGACCGACGCGACCCAGGGAAGCAGGCCGATCACCGCGATGTACGGGATGCCTATGCCGATGAACAGCTTGAGCATGGTTTGTCTCCTTTTGCTCCGATGAAAGAGTTGGCGGTTGCGGCCGCTCTATAGGACGTTTCAATGTCCATGGATGCGATCTTAGGAAACGCCTACCTATAATTCAAATGAGAAATCTGTCAACAAACCATGAGGACTGCGCATGGATACCCAGAAGCTGCGGCACTTGCTGGCCATCGTCGAGCACGGCACTTTTTCGGACGCGGCGCGCGCCGTGCACCTGACCCAGCCGGCGCTGAGCCGCAGCATCCGCGCGCTGGAAGACGAGCTCCGGGCACAGCTGTTCGACCGGGGGGCGCGGCGCGCCCGGCTGACGGTCTTCGGCGAACTGGTGGCCGAGCGCGCACGCCGCATGCGGCTGGAGGAAACCCAGCTGCGGCGCGACCTGGAGCTGCTGCGCGGCGGCCAGGAGGGCGCACTGGCCATTGGCGTGGCGCCGGCCCCGGCAGCGCTGCTGCTCAAGCCCTTTCTGATCCACATGGCGCAGGCGCATCCGCGCATCAAGGTGCGCACCGAGATGGGCGCCACCAGCGCGCTGCTGGAGTTGCTGCGCAATGAGTCGATAGACGCCATCGTCGGCGACGCCTATGTGCTGCGCGCCGCCGATGACGTGGACATGGAGCTGCTGGGCGAGCTGCCCGCCGGCCTGGTCTGCCGCGCGGGCCACCCCGTGCTGCAAAACCCCCGCATGGACGAGATCCTCCGCTACCCCCTGGCCACCACCACGCTGAGCACGGCCATGGCGCGGCAGCTGGCCGAGCTGTGGGACCAGGGCGCCGAGCCCGACAAGCTGTTCACCCTGCACTGCAACGACCTGGAACTGCTGCGCAGCGTGACCCTGGCCACGGACACCTTGCTGTTCGGCGTGCTGTCCATCACGCGCCAGGAGCGCGCCAGCGGCGCCATGGCCGAAGTGCCCCTGCCCGCCGATCCCCGGCGCTGCGGCCGCTACGCCATGGCGCGCATGGGCGCGCGCAGCCTGTCACCGGCGCTGGAAACCGTCTATGCATTCACCCGCACGCACTGGCGGGAGCTGTCAGAGCACGATCAGTGAGGCCGGGCAGGCTGAAGTCAGGCATCGGCCTGCGCCAGCGGCAATGTCTGCGTGCGCAGCCAGTCCAGCACCAGGGCGAAGCGGGCCTCGTCATGCACCGGCCTGGGTGACATGAGCACGTAGTGAGAGCCGTCTGCCACAAAGCCGCGCGGCGCGCACAGGGTGCCGCTGGCCAGATCGTCGGCCACCAGCGCCCGTGGCCCGATGGCAATGCCCGCCCCGGCAACGGCGGCCTGCAGGCTCAGGTAGAAATGCTCGAAGCGGGCCTCGCGCCTGGGCTGCAGCGGCACGCCGGTCAGCTCGCTCCAATGCCGCCATGCGTCCGGGCGCGATCCTGTGTGCAGCAGCACGCCGCCCAGCGGCCCGGAGCGTGCCAGCGTCTTCGCAAGTGCAGGCCGGCAGACGGGACCCACGTGCTCCTGCAGAAAGGGCTCGGCCAGCACATCGCTGCCCATGTCGAAATCCGCGCGGCGTATGGCCAGATCGATGCCCTCGCGCGCAAAGGGCACCGAGCCGCCGGCCGATACCAGGCGCAGCTCGCGCTGCGTGCCGATCGCTTCCTGCAAACCACCCAGGCGGGGAATCAGCCAGCGCATCAGAAAGGTGGGCTCGCAGGACAGCACCAGCGGCCGGTCCGGCCCGGCGGCCTGCCGCGCGCGGCCCAGCGCGCCGCGCAGGCGCTCCAGCGCCAGGGCCACCTCCTCGGCCAGCACACGCGCCGTGGGGGAGGCAATGATGCTGCGGTTGCTGCGCTGGAACAGCGCAAAGCCCAGCGCCTCTTCCATGTCGCGCACGGCGCGGCTCACGGCGCCGTCGGTCAGGTGCAGCTCGCGCGCGGCCTTGGAAACGCTGCCGTGGCGCACCGTGGCCTCGAAGGCACGCAGGGCGGACAGCGGCGGCATACGGGTGGGTGGTGGCATGGGACGGGAGGGCGACATCGGGGAAAGGGAGTGAGGAGAGTTTTCAATTGACTTTTGATCAACCTAATACTGAATCCATATCGATTTTTTGCAATGCAATTTTCATGCAAAGTACCTCTATCGATTGAGCTTTCAGCAATGACCATGAACGAAGCCCCCGCCATCGCCACCGCCCCCCTGGCCATCACCATGGGCGATCCCGCGGGCATAGGCCCCGAGATCATCGTCAAACTGGCCATGGACCCTGACCGGCCCCATGCACCTTTTTTCGTCATCGGCGACACGGGGCAACTGCAGCGGGCCGCCGACATCCTGGGCGTGCAGCCGCGCATCCACGCCATCGATACGCCGGCCCAGGTTCCCTCCACCGTGCCACCCGCCACCCTCTTCGTGCTCCAGACCGGGGACCGGCTGCCCACGGACCTGGCCCGGGGCCGCATCGATGCGCGCGCCGGGGCCGCCTGCCATGCCTACATACAGCGCGGCATCGACCTGGCCCTGGCCGGCGAAGTCGCAGGCCTGGTGACCGCCCCCATCCACAAGGAGGCGCTGCGCGCCGCGGGCTGCCCCCATCCCGGCCACACCGAGATGCTGGCAGAGCGTTCGGGCACGCGCGACTTCGCCATGATGCTCGCCAATGACGAGCTGCGGGTGCTGCTGGTCTCCATCCATGTGCCGCTGCAGCAGGCCATTGCCGCAGTCACACCGGACAACGAACTGCGTGCCATCCGCCTTGCGCACCGGGCCTGCCGGGCGTTCGGCATCGCCCGGCCCCGCGTGGCCGTGGCGGGCCTCAATCCGCATGCCGGCGAGAACGGGCTGTTCGGGGACGAGGACCGCTCGGTCATCATCCCCGCCATTGCGGCCGCACGGGCCGAAGGCATAGACGCCAACGGCCCCTGGCCGGGCGACACGGTCTTCATGCGGGCACGCCGGGGCGAGTTCGACGTGGTGGTCGCCCAATACCATGACCAGGGGCTGATTCCCGTGAAGTACCTGGGCGTCGAGCAGGGCGTGAACATTACCGTGGGCCTGCCCTTCGTGCGCACCTCGGTGGACCACGGCACGGCCTTCGACATCGCCGGCACGGGCCGTGCGGACCATGCCAGCCTGGCCTGCGCGCTGCGCCAGGCAGCGGCCCTGGTGCAGGCGGGCCGCTCCGGCGTCTGCGGGCAGGCTCAGCGCCCGGACTTCATCTTCATGCTCACGCAGCAGGACAAGACCATTGCCGATGCGCGCGAGCGGCTGCGCGAAGTGCTGGCCCAGGGCGTGCGCCATGTGGGCTTCAAGGATATAGGCCTGCCCCTGCCCCAGCTGCGCGAGCTGGCCCGGGACATCCGCGCGGGCGGTGCCAGGGTCTATCTGGAAGTCGTCAGCCTGGACGAGGCCAGCGAGGTGGCTTCGGCCCGCGCGGCGGTCGAGCTCGGGGTGGACGTTCTCATGGGCGGCACGCGCCCCGAGGTGGTGCTGCCCGTGCTGCGCGGCAGCGGCATTGCCTACTATCCGTTCCCCGGCAGGATCAGCGGGCATCCGAGCGTGCTTTCAGGGCCGGCCGAGGACATCGTGGCCAGCGCGCGCCGCATCGCGGGGCTGGAAGGCGTTCATGGCCTGGACCTGCTGGCCTACCGATTCCGGGGCGACGTGCCGGCCCTGATCAAGGCGGTCTGCGATGCGGTGGACAAACCCGTGGTCGTGGCCGGCTCCATTGATCGCAGCGAACGCATCGCGGCCGTGCTTGCCAGCGGTGCCGCGGGTTTCACGGTAGGCACCGCCGCCTTCGAGGAGACTTTTCCAGCCGCGCGGCCCGGGCTGGCGGCGCAGTTGCAGGCCATACAGGCGCTGCTGGACTGAGGCTGGCCCGGCCAGCACGCGCGTGCCTCGCACGGCATCCCGCGCCAGCAGCATTTGCTGCCGTTCGGCCTCGGCCAGACGGTGCGTTTTCAGCCGCTGCAACACATGGAATTGGCGCTTCTTGGCCATGAACAACGCGCCGCCCGCAACGCCATCCACGCGGCAGCCCTGCGCCTGCAAACGCTGCGGCCCGCTGCAGGCATGCAGGCCCGCCACCAAGGCCACGACGGCAGCCAAAGCCATCGCAGCGAGCGCCCGCCAGGATGCTCGGTATCTGCGTCGGCCTTGCCCGCGATGCGCCGGAGAGTTCATGAAGACAGGACAAATGATTCCGGCCCCTTGCATTGGCGCAGTGCTGCAGCCTGCGTCAATGAATCCACCCGGATGCCTACCCAAAAAATCAATCAGAACCTGGCGCAATCCACTTGCGCCATTCCTTGATTTTCCCCGGAAAGCAATCGCATGAATACCCAGGTTTTCCAATAGCCGGCAGGTTTTGACAGCGCTTGGAGCAAATGATTTTTTTCTATCGATAGAAAATACAAAACACCATCAATATCAAGAAAATTCCTGGTTGCATGCCCTGATGGCCGCCATCCCGGCAATTCGAGAACTCCAGACAGCAACCAGGCCGCGCCAAGGCTTCTGTAC
Organism: Delftia sp. UME58; assembly: GCF_014170385.1. NCBI lineage: Bacteria > Pseudomonadati > Pseudomonadota > Betaproteobacteria > Burkholderiales > Comamonadaceae > Delftia > Delftia sp. UME58. The sequence goes on along the minus strand of NZ_LZZV01000023.1, from coordinate 36,949 downwards.
GCTCCGCAAGCGTGCCAGCCCTACTGGCCAATCATGTCGTCTGGTGAACGATGACATTCATCCTGAATGCCCCACCGCAGCCAGCGCTCCATTGGCATGTGGAAAGCCTTCAATGGCGCCGCTTGCATTTTCAGAGTCGAATGAATGGCTGCATGGAGCCAGCCATTTCCGAAGTCTTTTGATCAGTTGTTTTGGCCAGTTGGCTTGGCATCCGATGAATAAAGCCGGCCACGGCCGCCAGCGCGCCAGCGAAATCGACCAGCGCCTGGACTGCCGGCGCGAGACGCTGAACTACGGCGAGTTCGCCCCGAGCGCCCTCACAGGCCGAAGTACAACGCAAGCAGCGAGGCGGCGGCCGGCACCGCCTGCACCCAGAGGATCTTGCGGCTGGCCGTGGCGGCGCCATACAGGCCAGCCACCAGCACGCAAAGAAGAAAGAAGTATTTGAAGGCCAGGCCATCGGCGCCCTGCGCCAGGCCCCAGATCAGCCCGGCGGCGAGAAAGCCGTTGTACAGGCCCTGATTGGCGGCCAGCGTCCGGGTCTGTTGCGCAAATTCCGGCGTCAGTGCAAAGGCCTTCCGGCCAGCCGGCCTGTCCCAGAGAAACATCTCCAGCACGAGGATGTAGACATGGATTGCGGCGACGATGCCTATGAGAACGTTGGCCATCTGGGGTGAGAAGAAAGTGGACAGGCCCCTGTATACGGGATGCGCCCGCCGCCGTCCATGGCCGTCGCGCCACACACGGCCTGCCACCTCCCGCACCTGTCACCCGGAAGACTTGCTGTCGGGTGGCACGGGCTTTTGCGCGCTCTCTGCCGGTGCCACGGCACCTGCGGCCGCACCGCCCAGCGCACCGGCCACGCTGCCCACGGTACCGCCCACCACCACGCCCACCGGTCCGGCGATGACCGCACCGGCGGCAGCGCCGGCAGCGGCACCGGCCAGTACGCCACCGCCGATGAACACCGAGCGCGACTCGCGCTGCGCATCCTCTGGCGACAGTTGGTACTGGGCAGCTGCATCGGGGTCCTGGGAAGGTACTCCGTGGCCCGGTCTTGCCTGTTCGGCCAGGTCTTCGTCCTCCACCGCGTCTGCAGACACCGGCGGGATGGATGGCTTGTTGCTTGCATTCATGGGACTCTCCTTCGGGGATGGAACGTGGATGCGGGACTGCATCCGCCGCATCCCTCTTGCAACCTTGTTGTACGCCTGTGCCCGCCAGGCCGACGCCGGTCCAGGCTGCGCCGCCGCGTCAGCCAAGGGCCGCAGCTGCGCAGACCATGACTACAAGGCCTCGTAGGACCTGGCCTCCGACGCCCAAGGACCTTCCTACGCCGGTCGCGGCGCACCGACTACCCGGAGCACGCCATTGCGGTCCTAAGCTGGAACCCAGAAGCACACAGGCTTCGACCTCGCCAGGCGATGCACAGGTTTTCGAAGGTCCGCGTCCCGCGCCTTTTTCAACGTCGCATCGCCCAGCCGCCAGACGCATCGCGTCGGCGTGCCAGCACAAACCCACTCACCGGAGAACATCATGGTCACACCCAACACCGCATCGAGCGTCATTTCTTCCGAAACCGTCAGCGGCACCAATGTCTACAACCCCGCAGGCGACAAGCTGGGCAGCATAGACACGCTGATGATCGACAAGCTGTCCGGCAAGGTGCGCTACGCCGTCATGGAATTCGGCGGCTTCCTGGGCATCGGCACGGAACGCTATCCCCTGCCCTGGGAATCCCTCAAGTACGAGCCCAACATGAACGGCTACGTGGTGTCGCTGACGCGTGAGCAGCTGGACAACGCTCCACGCTACGAGCGCGATACCGCCCCGGACTACACCGATGAATATGGCCGCCGCGTGAACGACTACTACGGCGTGCCCTACCTGTAAATCCAGGCCTTGCGGTCTTTGACACGGCCCCGTTCGCGGGGCGTTTTCTTTGGTGCGGATAGCTGCCGACGAATGGCCATGGAAGAACGCCCTGCGCGACTTCACCCCCTCATTCCTGGAGAACTGCCATGAATACCACCACCCTACCTGCCATCGACTACAAGGCCTGCATGGACGCCTGCCAGGCCTGCGTCATTGCCTGCGATACCTGCGCGGCCGCCTGCCTGAAGGAAACAGACGTCCGGATGATGGCCGCCTGCATTGCCCAGGACCTGGAGTGCGCCCGGATCTGCGAACTGGCCGTGGCCGCAATGGCGCGCCAGAGTCCGCATGCGCCTGCCATCTGCCGCCTGTGCGCCCAGATCTGCCAGGCCTGCGCCGATGAATGCAGCAAGCATTCCCACGACCATTGCCAGACCTGCGCGGCGGCCTGTCAGCAATGCGCCATGTCGTGCAATCTCATGGGCATGCAGTCGCACTGACGCCACGCGTCGTTGTCACGACAGGCGGCCAGGCAGAAATCCTGCAAACACGCAGGAAAAAACGCCACCGGCGCTGTCGCCAAACGCCGCGCCTTCGCAGAACCGGGCCTGCCTACACTTTGATGCATATCCAGGCACACAGGAGGCAAGCATGGCACTCGAAATCAGCGCAGAGGAACGGTTCGTCAACCTGCTGAACCAGTTGAAGCACATGCCTCCCTGCTCATCCCGCCAGGAGGCACACGACATGCTGTTGCTGCTCTGGATGCGCATCTGCGAAGGCGCCGGCGCTCGCCGGGAATTGCTCAACCGCATGCGGCAACGCACGCTGTGTGCAGAACATGGCTGGAAAAACCTGGACAAAAGCCCTTGCCATCTGGATTCGGACACCCTGCCGGGCATCCGCATCTATCTGCATGCCAACGGCACCATCGTCATTCAAAGACAGGGGGGAGCGCAGGATTCCGAAATCCTGCACTTCAGCGCCAGGCGCGAATTTGCCGAGGCATAGGCCCGATTCGCGCCCAGCGCATGGGGACAGGCGGCGCAGAGGCTAGGTGCAAACACCAACGATGTCCCACCTGCGACATCAGCCTTGTCTCCATAGAATGCGTCATTGTGTAGCACACTATCCATGAGGAATACATGACAGCAGATTACAAAACCCTCCTCCAGCAAAAGGCCGAGCTTGAGGCAAAGATCGCCGCAACCCTGAAGGCGGAAAAAGGCGGAGTCATCTCCACGGTCCGCGGACTCGTCGAGGAGTTCGGATTGACCCAGGATGACATCTTCGGCGCTGGCAAGGCCAAATCCGCCAGCATTGGCGTGCCCAAATACCGCGACCCCGCCACCGGCGCCACCTGGACCGGCCGGGGCAAACCGCCGCGCTGGATTGAAGGCAAGGACCGCAAGGCCCTCGAGATCTGAGCACGGCCCGCCAATGCGGGCCTTTTTTATGGCCGCAACGCCCTGCTGCCTCAGCACAGGCCGGAGTTGCACCACCGTTCTGCAAAGGCAGCAGAGCCTCGAGCAGCTCAGAGGGCCGTTGGCAAAATCCTCCTGCCAGGAGTCCACGCCGAAAGCCAGGAGGCCACTGCCCATTGGCCCAGTGGGCGGCGACTCGGGCCACAAGCCTCGGCGGCATTGAGCGGGACTGCCATGCACCACAACTGCTGAAACCATGCATTTGCTGGTATGGTAAGCAGCCTTTGTGGTTTCAAGAGGCAGATTCCTCTGAATGCATTGGTGATGAACCCCAGAATTGAGAATGCCTTTGCGCAGCAGATCTGATCTCATGCAACTTGGCCCACGTCGCGCGGCTTCAGCGATCATTATGAATACTGCACCAAAGAAACATCATGTTTGACGGATCAAAAACACTGGTGATGATCGCTTTATTTTGGATGACCATGGTCCATGGTGCCCCAGGGCAGAACATCCAATCACCGATCATGCTTCACGAAAGAACATCGCCCAATGCTTTTCCAGTCGCCATTTATCGTGGCATCAAGGTGGATGATTTCAGAAAACTGGTGATCAGTTCTTTTGAACGCGCCCGGTTCTCCCATACGGCCATTGAAAAATCGAAGGATGGAACAGCGCAATACAAATTCTTCTACTCCTTGGCGACGGGAGGAAAAATTCAGCGCATTGATGTGGTGCTACGCGTGGACGAGAACCTCGACAAGAGCAGGAGGTGCGCCAACTGCTTCTTGCGGTTGACCATGATTCCCGATCTCCCCAGCCTTCAATCTTCTTCGTGGATGCTTCAGTACGACCTGAGTCGCCAGGTATTTTCGGCCATCGATCAAGCCTATGCCGACATTCACGATCTCGGGCGAAAATCCATGGACGCGGAGTTTGGATTCAACTACCAGAACCGTTGGCGAGGAGAAAGAAACCTATACGACAACTCATTTGTCGGCATTGAACCGTCAAGTCTGAAGACTACGATCATCGACGCATACAGCGCTGCCGGATTCAAGCTTGCAAGCGATACGACGAAGGATTCCATATTTTCCGAATTGACCTTCACCTTTCCCATCGCTCCAGATCAAACCGAAGGCGTTGTCTACAAAATTTCTGTGGCAAGCCAACTCGACGCAGGCAATCGCTGCTACCCCTGCGAGATCAGTGAGGTCTATGACCCTTACCAGCGCCTGCCGGCAACGGGCCTGTCTGGCATGTCAAGCCGGCTGACGCTCGAGTCACGCTTCGCCGCTGCCCGCATGCAGGCGCTTGACAGGCTCAAGGATGGCACCGAGCGCTATTTGCGCCCGGAAACCGTTTTCACCATCCCGCCAAAGCCCGCACCGCTCGGGTCGCCCCGGCCGCAGATCCGGCCACCCATCGTCACATGACTCCCCTGCCACACGCAAACGCCATGCGTGCCGGCCTGCTGGCACGGCATCCAGGATTCGACAGCCTGTTCATTGCCGGCACGCTGGCAGTGGCCCTCGGCATGGCGGCCATGGCTTCGATATCGCCTGCCATGCTGCTCGCCATCGTGCTGGTGGATACCTGGCTTCTGGCCAATCCTCATGTCATGGCCACCTTTACCCGGATCGGAGCCAGCATGGCCGATATCCGGCGCCATCGCTTCCTGATCTTTGGCCTGCCCGTGATCGTGCTCGGGGGTGTGGTGGCGACCGTGCTGGCATTCGAGGTCGCCGGGCTGTTCACGCTATATTTCTGCGCGCAAAGCTATCACGTGGCGAGGCAGTCCTTCGGCATCGCCAGGGCCTATCGGCGTTCAGGGATGCATCCCTTGCGACCGGACAGGCTCGCCGAAGCCCTCATCTACCTCATTGCCGCGTGGGGGCTGCTTGCCCGCTGCGCCCAGGCGCCCGAGACCTTTCTGGGCTACCCCATCCAACTGCCCGCCGTACCTGCCCAGGCGGCCAATGCGATGGGCGTTGCGGCCATCGCTTGCAGCGCGTGCTGGCTATGGCGACAGGCTCGCCTGGCTCTGACGGGAAACATCGATTGGCGTCACGATGGCTTTGTGGTCTCGCATGCATTCACCTGCTTCTTGGCCTACATCTGGATCACCGACATCACGCTCGGTTGGCTCCTGATCAATCTGTGGCACAACCTGCAATACCTGCTATTCGTCTGGGTGCAGAACATCCGCCGCGAACGACACGCACAAGCCGACAAGGCTTCGGAGACCGGCCTGTGGAAGAACGCTGCCCGATATGGTGGTGTGTGCGTGGCACTGGGCTCGATGCTCTACCTGGCCATCGACTGGGCAGGCACGCAACTGCTCTGGCTGGGGCTGCCTGCCGTGCTGATAGCGCACTTCACCCTTGCTTTTCACCACTACCTAGTGGACGGGGTGATTTGGAAGCGGCGTGCGGCCTGAGCGGAGCATGGCGCACTTGCCAGGCACGAATGCAAGCAAGCAACCGGGCAGGGCCTTCCCATTGCAGGCGGCCACCGGCACGCCAGAAACAGAAAAACCCAGTGCCGCTTTCACAGCACTGGGTTTCATGTTTCTGGCGGAGAGGGAGGGATTCGAACCCTCGGTACGTTCGCACGTACGCCTGATTTCGAGTCAGGTACAATCGACCACTCTGCCACCTCTCCGCAGCGTCGAAGCTGAAATTATAGCCTAAAAATTCAGGCCTTCAGCAAAGCCTGTCCGCCCATGTAAGGACGCAGCGCCTCGGGGATGGTCACCGAACCATCGGCGTTCTGGTAGTTCTCCAGCACAGCCACCAGCGTGCGGCCCACGGCCAGGCCGGAACCGTTGAGGGTGTGCACCAGCTCGTTCTTGCCCTGGGCGTTCTTGAAGCGTGCCTGCAGGCGGCGTGCCTGGAAGGCCTCGCAGTTGGAGACCGAGCTGATCTCGCGGTAGGTGTTCTGCGCAGGCAGCCAGACTTCCAGGTCATAGGTCTTGGCCGCGCCAAAGCCCATGTCGCCCGTGCACAGGCTCATCACGCGGTAGGGCAGGCCCAGCTTCTGCAGCACGGCCTCGGCATGGCCGGTCATCTCTTCCAGCGCCTCGTAGCTCTTTTCCGGATGCACGATCTGCACCATCTCGACCTTGTCGAACTGGTGCTGGCGGATCATGCCGCGCGTGTCGCGGCCATAGCTGCCGGCCTCGGAGCGGAAGCAGGGGCTGTGGGCCGTGAGCTTGATGGGCAGCTGGTCCTCGGCCACGACCACGTCGCGCACGAAGTTGGTCAGCGGCACCTCGGCCGTGGGAATCAGGTAGAGCGCCGCGTTGTCGGGCACGGGTTCGCCGTCCTGGCCGCCCTTCTTGGCGGCGAACAGGTCGCCCTCGAACTTGGGCAACTGGCCCGTGCCCTTGAGCGAGTCGGCATTGACGGCGTAGGGCACATAGCACTCGGTGTAGCCATGCGAGTCGGTCTGCAGGTCGATCATGAACTGCGCCAGGGCGCGGTGCAGGCGGGCGATCGGGCCCTTCATCACGGTGAAGCGCGAGCCCGACAGCTTGACGCCCATGTCGAAGTCCAGGCCCAGCGGCTGGCCCACATCCACATGGTCCTTGACCTCGAAATCAAAGGCCCTGGGCGTGCCCCAGCGGCGCGCCTCCACATTGCCGCTTTCGTCCGCACCGACGGGCACGCTGTCGTGCGGCAGGTTGGGCACGGCCAGAAGCATGGTCTGCAGCTCGCCCTGGATCTGCTCCAGGCGCGTGGCCGACTGGTCCAGCTCGGTCTTGAGGCTGCCGACTTCGGCCTTGGCGGCCTCGGCAGCGTCCTTCTCGCCCTTGCCCATCAGCATGCCGATCTGCTTGGACAGCTGGTTGCGCTTGGACTGCAGCTCCTCGGTCCGCGTCTGCAGGGACTTGCGCTCTGCTTCCAGGGACTGGAAGGCCTCCACATTCAGGAAGGCCTGGGGCTTTTTGCGGGTCTCCAGCCGTGCGACGGCCGAGTCAAGGTCTTTGCGAAGAAGAAGGATATCGAGCATAGCCGGCAATTTTAGGCGGTATCGCCATGGCAGCGCCCGCCCCTGGGCGTTGGGGGTCTTGCCGCTACAGAAATCCCGCGCCAGCGCCGATACTTCCAATATGCCGCCCACAGCGGTTTGCGCACCCGGGAGCACCCATGTTTTTTGTCTTCGGTCCCAACGGACAGATGTTTCGCGGTCCCGCCGAGCGGCTGGGCCAGGTGGCGCCCGTGCGCCGCGTGCAGCGGCCGCAGGCCCTGCGCACACGCTCGGCCGATGTGATGGCGGGCGACGCCGCCGCCTCGTTCCCCGCCATCCTGGCCGACCTCGCGGGCCAGCCGGCCAGCGCGCCGGAGCCGGCCCCGCGCAGCCGCGGCGCCGTCGATGCCTACCTTTCCACGGAAAAAGGCCCCAGCCAGCCACGCCAGCCCCTGCAGACCGTGGCCGACGTGATGAGCCACGAGGCCGTGACGGTATCGCCCGAGGCCGGTGTCAACGACGCCTGGCGCGTGCTGGCCGAGCATGGCGTGGCCCAGGCGCCCGTGCTGGATGCCGGTGGCCGCGTGGTCGGACTGCTGCTGCGTGCCGACATGGCGCCGCTGGACCTGCTGCCCGAGCCCGGTGCGATCAAGGACGCCATTGCCCTGGCGCGCCGGCCCGTGAACGAGGTCATGATCTCCCCCATCCCCACGGTGGCCACCACCACCGACCTGCGCCGCGTGGCCGGCGTGCTGCTGGAGACCGGCCTGCCGGGCCTGCCCGTGACCGATGAACAAGGCCTGCTGGCAGGCTTCATCAGCCGCACCGACATCCTGCGCGCCGTGGCCTCCGATCCTCCGCTGGATCTGTGGAGCTGAGGCTTTCGGCCCCACCATGCAAAACGGGCGCCCGGCGCCCGTTTGCTTTTGGCCAATGTCCGCTGCGCCTGCGGTTCAGCCGCCCGTCTCGGGCTGCTTGCCCACGGAGATCTCCAGGCCCGTGGCCGCGTCGATCTTCAGGCCCTTGGGCAGCGGGAACTTGACCGTCTCCTCGATGCCATCCATCTTGCGCACCGACAGCGCACCCAGCTGGCGCAGGCGCTGTATGACCTCGTCCACCAGCACCTCGGGGGCGGAGGCGCCGGCCGTCAGGCCCACGCGCCCGGCATTGGCAAACCATTCCTCGCGCAGCTCGCCCGCGTTGTCCACCATGTAGGCGGGGGTTCCCAGGCGCGCGGCCAGCTCGCGCAGGCGGTTGCTGTTGGAGCTGGTGGGGCTGCCCACGACGATGAGCACATCCACCTGCGGCGCCAGCACCTTGACGGCGTCCTGCCGGTTTTGCGTGGCATAGCAGATGTCCTGCTGCTTGGGCTCGCGCACCTGCGGAAAGCGGGCGCGGATGGCCGCCGTGATGCCTGCGGCATCGTCCACCGACAGCGTGGTCTGCGTGACCACGGCCAGCTTCTCGGTCTGGCGGGGGTTGACGCGGGCCACATCGGCCTCGTCCTCGACCAAGTGGATGCCCTCGGACAGCTGGCCCATGGTGCCCTCGACCTCGGGATGCCCCTTGTGGCCGATCATCAGGAACTCGTAGCCTTCCTTGGCGAGCTTGGCCACTTCCACATGCACCTTGGTCACCAGCGGACAGGTGGCGTCGAAGATGGAGAAACCGCGCCGCCGCGCCTCGTCCTGCACCGCCCGGCTCACGCCGTGGGCGCTGAACACCAGGGTGGAGCCGGGCGGAACGTCGTCCAGCTCCTCGATGAAGATCGCGCCCTTGGCCTTGAGATCGTTGACCACGAAGGTGTTGTGCACGATCTCGTGGCGCACGTAGATGGGCGCGCCGAACTTGGCCAGCGCACGCTCCACGATCTCGATGGCGCGGTCCACGCCGGCACAGAAGCCCCGGGGCTCGGCCAGCAGGATTTCCTGGGGCGAGGTCGAATCCAGCACCTCAGAGCACCCCGATGATCTGCACTTCGAAGGTCACCGGCTGGCCCGCCAGCGGGTGGTTGAAGTCGAACAGCACGGCGCCGTCCTCGCGCACCTGCACCACGGCACCCGCGTAGCTGCCCAGGCCGTCGGGCGTGGGGAACTGCACCACGTCGCCGGGCGCGTACTGCTCGTGCGGGTCGCCCAGCTCGTTCATCAGCTTGCGCGCCACCCACTGCATCATGTCGCCGTTGCGCTCGCCAAAGGCTTCGCCGGCCGGCATCTCGAACGTGGTGCGCGTGCCTTCGGCAAGGCCCAGCAGCCGTTGCTCGACGGCGGGCGACAGCTCGCCCGCGCCCAGGGACAGCGTGGCGGGCTTGTCGTTGAAGGTGTTGATCACATCGCCTGCAGGACCGGACAGGCGGTAGTGCAGCGTGAGGAACGAGCCGGTCTGGACCGTGGGGAGGGCCGAGGAAGAAGCGCTAGAGGTCATGGAAGTCCCGATAAACTGGCCCGTATTGTAGAAAAACATCCATGCCCCCACGCCCCGTGCAACGGTGTCCCTGCGGCGCCCCCCACCTGGCTGAACCATGGCTCTCAAAGACCTGCCCGCCCAGGCCCAGCCGCGCGAAAAGCTCGCGGCACACGGCCCCTCGGCGCTTTCCGACATCGAACTGCTGGCCATCGTGCTGCGCACCGGCATGGCCGGCAAGGGCGTGCTGCAACTGGCCCAGGAACTGCTGCAGCTGCCCGGCCGGGCCGGCCTGTCCGGGCTGCTGCAGGCCGGGCACGCGGACCTGAGGGCCATCAAGGGGCTGGGGCCTTCCAAGTGCGCGCAACTCCTGGCCGTGCTCGAACTGGCGCGCCGCGCCATGGCCGAGCAACTGCGCGAGCGCCCGGCCCTGGCCTCGCCCGAGGCCGTGGCGCGCTACCTGCAGCTGCACCTGGCGGCGCGCCAGCATGAGGTCTTCGCCGTGCTGTTCCTGGACAACCAGCACCGGCTGATCGCGCTGGAGGAAATGTTCCGGGGCACGCTCACGCGCACCAGCGTCTACCCCCGGGAGGTGGTGCTGCGCGCCCTGCACCACCATGCGGGCGCCGTCATCCTGGCCCACAACCATCCCAGCGGCCATGTCCAGGCCAGCGCCGCGGACAGGGCCGTCACGCAGAGCCTGCAGGCCGCCCTGGGCCTGGTGGACATCCAGGTGCTGGACCATGTGATCGTGGCGCCCGGTGCCTCGCTGTCCATGGCCGGCGAGGGGCTGCTGTAGGCAGACTCTGTAAAATGAGAAAAATTCTCATTTGCAAAGCCGCTGCACCATGCCCTCCCCGTCCACCGCCGACCCGGTGCACACGCTCTACGTCGCCCACCATGACTGGCTGCACGGCTGGCTGCGGCGCAAGCTGGGCAATTCCCACCAGGCCGAGGACCTGGCGCATGACACCTTCGAGCGCGTGGTGGCGTCCCGGCAGGCCCATGCCATCCAGGAGCCGCGCGCCTACCTGACCACGCTGGCCCAGCGGGTGCTCTACAACTTCTGGCGCAGGCGCGAGCTGGAGCAGGCCTGGCTCGATGCGCTGGCCACGCTGCCCGAGGAAGTGGCGCCCTCGCCCGAGGACTACGCCCTGGTGCGCGAAGCCATCGAGGCCCTGGACCAATGGCTGGACGGCCTGCCCCCGAAGGTGCGGCAGGCCTTCTTGCTGCGCCGGCTCGACGGCCTCAAGCATGCCGAGATCGCCGAAGCCATGGGCGTGTCCATTGCCACGGTGGAGCGCTACATGAAGCAGGCCCTGGTGCACCTGTACCTCTCGCCGCAGGCCTGCCCCGGCTGATCGCCTGCATGGATGCCGCCACCGATCAGGCCATCGACTGGCTGGTGCGCCTGGACTCAGGCCACGCCAGCGATGACGACCGCCGCGCCTTCGCCCACTGGCTGCGCCAGTCGCCCGCCCATGCCCGGGCCTGGGCCATGGTGCGGCAGCGCCTGTCCGCCGGGGTGGAGCCCGCCCTTGTGCAGTTGCGCCGGCAGGGCGGGGGCACGGCGGCCCTGGGCCTGCAGGCGCTGGTGGCGCCCATCCCGAAGGCCGCGCGCAGGCGCGGCCTGTTGCGCGGTGGGTTGGCCGCCCTGCTGGCCAGCACTGCCACGGCCTGGCTGGTGCACCGGCAAACACCGCTGACCACGCTGGCCGCCGACCTGCGCACGGGCACCGGCCAGCGCAGCCACCACCGGCTGCCGGACGGCAGCGAGATCGAACTGGATGCCCGCTCGGCCGCCGACATTGCCTACAGCGACACCCGCCGCCTGGTGCGCCTGCGCGAAGGCGCGCTGCTGGCGCAGGTGGCTGCCAGCGCGCCGGGCCAGCCGCTGCGCCCGTTCGTCGTGCAAAGCGCCCAGGGCACGGCCCAGGCGCTGGGCACGCGCTTCATGGTGCGCCAGGCAGAAGGCAGCACCCTGGTGCATGTGCTGGAGCACAGCGTGCTGCTCACCAGCCTGAACGGCCGGCAGCACCGGCTGCAGGAGGGCCGCAGCGCCTGGATCGACGCCGACGGCATCCGCACGCAGGACACCGCCCACCTGGCGCCGGCCGCCTGGGCCGACGGCGTCATCGACGTGCGCGACCAGCCGCTGGGCGAGGTGATCGAAGCGCTGCGGCCCTACCAGGCCGGCATCATCCGCATCAGCCCCGAGGCCGCGCGCCTGCGGATCTTCGGCGTGTTCCAGCTGGCCCGGCCCGACCAGGTGCTGCAGGACCTGGTGGACACCCATCCCGTCAGCGTGCGCCGCTGGGGGGACTGGCTGACGGTGATCGACGTGCGAGACCGGTCCGCTTGAATCTTTTTTTGCGCCGCGTGAGGGGTTTTGCCGCCCTTGTCGCACATACGGAATGAAAGCCCTTCATTTCCACCGCAACGACAAGGACCTCCGACTCCATGGCCTCCGCACGCCGCCCTCTCCGTATCCCGCAGCCCGGCAGCACGCCCGCAAACCGCAGGCCGAGCCCGCCGTCGCTGCTGCTGCCCGTGGCCGCCGCGCTGGCCTGGTCGCTGTCCGCACCGCCGCAGGCCTGGGCACAGCCGGCGGCGGCCAGCCCATCGCAGGCAGCCGCCACGCTGGAATGGAACCTGCCCGCCGGCGCGCTGGACGACTCGCTGGCGCGCATCGCCCGCCAGGCCCAGCGCAGCATCAGCGCCGATCCGGCCCTGCTGGCCGGCAAGCGCGCGCCCGCCATCCGGGGCAGCTACAGCGTGGAGCAGGCCGCCCAGCTGGCGCTGGCCGACAGCGGGCTGCGGCTGGCACGCACGCCCCAGGGCACGCTCACGGTGCTGGCCGCCCCCTCCGCGCCCGCAGCGTCATCGGCCACGGCAGTGCCGGGCCGCACCCAGGACCATGCGCTGGCCGAGGTCAAGGTGGTCGCCCAGGCCGACCGGCCGGGCACGACCGAAGGCACGGGCAGCTACACCGCCCGCGGCCCCAGCGGCGTGGCCACGGGCCTGGCGCTGAGCGTGCGCGACACGCCGCAGTCGGTCAGCGTGATGACCCAGCAGCGCATGGAGGACGAAAACCTCACCAGCATCAGCGACGTGCTGGCGCGCGCGCCGGGCATCTCCACCTCGGCTCTGGGCACCGAGCGCAGCAACGCCAATGCGCGCGGCTACCCCATCACCAACTACCAGCTCGACGGCGTCAGCACGCACACCGAATTCCTGGGCCTGGACGCCCTGCCCACGCAAAGCATTGCCGACATGGCGCTGTACGACCGCATCGAGGTGCTGCGCGGCGCCTCGGGCCTGACCACGGGAGCGGGCGATCCGTCCGGCATCGTCAACATGGTGCGCAAGAAGCCCACGGCGCAGTTCCAGGGCTCGGCCGAGGCCAGCGTGGGCTCCTGGGGCAACCGGCGCGGCGTGCTGGACCTGTCCTCGCCGCTCAACGCCTCGGGCAGCGTGCGCGGCCGCCTGGTCGCCGTGCACCAGGAGGGCGACAGCCACATCGACTTCTACAGCAGGAAAAAGGACGTGCTCTATGGCGTGATCGAGGCCGACCTGACCTCCACGCTCAAGCTCACCGCCGGGCTGGACCACCAGCGCGGCCGCTCGCGCGGCTCCATGGCCTACCTGGGCTTTCCGCTGTTCAGCAGCGACGGGCGGCAGACCGACTTCCCCGTCTCCTTCAACCCGGCCAGCCGCGACAACCGCTTCAACACCGACTCCACCAGCGCCTTCGTCACGCTGGAGCAGGCGCTGGCCAACCGGTGGCAGCTCAAGCTCTCGGCCAACTACCTGCGCTCCAACCAGCGCGAAGACGCGGTCTACCTGGCCGTCAACAACAGCCTGTTCGACCGGGAGACCGGCGATGGCCTGTCGCTCAACGCCGAGCGGCGCGACTACCGGCTGCGCAACAAATCCGTGGACATCAACCTGCGCGGCCCCTTCAACCTGGGCGGGCGCGAGCACGAGGCGGTGCTGGGCTTCGACTACACCGACTTCCAGAGCCTGACCGACGGCAGCTTCGACATCACGGGCCTGCGCAACAAGCCCGTCAACATCTACCAGTGGGACAGCAGCGGCAGCCCGGTGTTCGGCGACCGCTTCGTGGTCTTCGACAGCACGCGCCGCCAGACCAGCCTGTACGGCGCCGGCCGCTTCGCGCTGGCCGACGACCTCAAGCTCATCGTGGGCGGCAAGCTGTTCAACTACGACAGCGACTACCGCACCGACACCACGGACGGATACCACCAGACCTCGCCCTCGTCGGAGCGCCGCGTGTTCACGCCCTATGCAGGCCTGGTCTACACGCTGAACCCGCAGCACACGCTGTACGCCAGCTTTGCCACCATCTACAGCCCGCAGAACTCGCGCGACCGCAACGGCTTCTTCCTGGACCCGCAGGAAGGCAACACCTACGAGGCCGGCATCAAGAGCGAATTCCTGGACGGGCGCCTGGCCACCAGCGCCGCCGTCTACCTCATCCGCCAGGACAACCTGGCCGAGTCCGATCCCGGCCAGTTCATCCCGGGCACCACCACCACCGCGTCGCGCGCCATCAAGGGCGCCAAGACGCGGGGCCTGGACCTGGAAGTCAACGGCGCCATCAACCGCCAATGGTCGATTGCCGCTTCCTACAACTTCAGCAGCTCCGAAGACGCCACGGGCCAGCGCATCAACACCACCTTCCCGCGCCAGATGGCCCGCCTGTGGACCACCTACCGCATGCCCGGCGAATGGCGCAGGCTTACCGTAGGCGGTGGCGTCAACTGGAGCAGCGGCATCGAGTACAGCGGCGAAGCCTGGCAGGTCGGCAAGCAGGTCAGCGCACGCCAGGCCTCCTACGCCGTGGCCGGGCTCATGGCCCGCTATGACGTGAGCGACCAGCTGTCGCTGACGCTGAACGTCAACAACCTGTTCGACCGCAAGTACATCGCGGCCATGTCCGGCTGGTGGTACTCGGGCATGTACGGCGCGCCGCGCAATGTCCAGGTCAGCGCCCGCTATCGCTTCTAGACTCGCCAGCCATCGAGAGGGCGCCATGGCCGCCGGGGTGCCGAAATTGCGGTACAACCGGCGTCACCATGACTTTGAAAGCCACCAGCCTGCAGGACCTCGCGCCAGTGCGCCGCGCACTGGCCGAAGCCGCCGCCCAAGAGGCCCTGCTCCAGCAGCAGCGCGCCGAGGCGGCGCGCCGCCTCCTGGCCGAGCAAAAGCTGTTCGAAAACACCGTGGGCCCGGTGCATGCGCTCAAGTCCGCGCACGCCCGCCACCTCCATGCCCCCGAGCCCCCCGAGCCGCTGCCCCTGCAGCTGGAGCTGGACGAGCAGCGCGTGCTGCAGGAGGCCATGAGCGACGAGTTCGACGTCAGCACCCTGCTGGACACCGACGACCAGCTCAGCTTCCGGCGCCCCGGCATCGGCCTGGACGTGACCCACAAGCTGCGCGCCGGCCAGTGGAGCATCCAGCGCCAGCTGGACCTGCACGGCCTGCGCGTGGACGAGGCGCGCGAGGCGCTGGGCCAGTTCATCCGCCTGTCGCACCGCACCGGCATACGCTGCGTGCGCGTGGTGCACGGCAAGGGCCTGGGCTCGCCGGGCAAGACCCCCGTGCTCAAGGGCCGCGTGCTGCGCTGGCTGGTGCAGAAAAAGGAAGTGCTGGCCTTTGTGCAGGCCCGCCCGGCCGAAGGTGGCGCGGGCGCCCTGGTCGTCCTGCTGCAGCCGGGCAAGCGCCAGCTGTACTGAGGGCGTGGATGGCGTGAACGGTGATGGTGTTCAGGCCGCGGCCACCGCCGCCGCCTTGCGCGCCCGCCCTATCACCAGCGCCATCACCGCCGCCACCAGGCAGGCCAGGCCGGCCGCATACAGCGCGGGCGTATAGGTCAGCAGCAGGGTACGCGTCAGGCCCGCGCCCCAGGCAGCGGCGGCCGCGCCCAGCTGGTGGGCCGCGAAGATCCAGCCGAACACCAGCCCCACCTTCTGCGGCCCAAAATGCTGGGCCGTGAGCTTGACCGTGGGCGGCACCGTGGCGATCCAGTCCAGCCCGTAGAACATGGCGAACAGGCCCAGGCCGTAGAAGGTGAACTCCGAATGCGGCAGCCAGAACAGCGACAGGCCGCGCAGCCCGTAGTACCAGAACAGCAGCTTGCGGTTGTCGTAGCGGTCCGACAGCCAGCCCGACAGCACGGTGCCCACGAAGTCGAAGGCCCCCATCATGGCCAGCACCGACGCGGCGGGCACCGCACCCATGCCGTTGTCGCCGCACAGCGAGATGAAGTGCGTCTGCACCAGGCCGTTGGTGGACAGGCCGCAGATGAAGAAGGTGCCCGCCAGCAGCCAGAAGGTGCGGTTGCGCGCGGCCTCGGCCAGCACCTTGAACGGGGTGCCGAAGTTCATGGCCATGGCCGGCGGCGGCGGGGCCGATGCATCGCCGCCAAAGGGCACCAGGCCCAGGTCCGAAGGCCGGTCCCGCACGAAAAGCAGGGCCAGCACGGCAATCAAGGCGCTGGCCACGAACACCGGCACCGTGGCCGAGCGCCAGCCCCAGTGCTCGATCATCCAGGCGGCCAGCGGCAGGAAGGCCAGCTGCCCCGTGGCCGCACTGGCCGTGAGCACGCCGATGACCAGGCCGCGCCGCGCCGCAAACCAGCGGTTGGCCACCACGGCACCCAGCACCAGCGCCGTCAGGCCCGTGCCCATGCCCAGCAGCAGGCTCCACAGCAAAAACAGATGCCACAGCTGCGTGGCCTGCGTCACCAGCGCCATGGCGCCGCCCACCAGGGCCAGGCCCATGCACATCACGGCACGCAGGCCGAAGCGCTCCATCATCACGGCGGCAAACGGCCCCAGCAGGCCGAACAGCGCAAAGCGCAGCGCCAGGCTGCTCGATATCTGCTCCGTACTCCAGCCGAACTCGCGCGACAGCGGCTGCAGCATGGCGCCCGGCAGGCCCAGCGCCGCCGACATGGTCAGCATGGTGAGGAAGGTGATGGCCGCGACCAGCCAGCCGTAGTGGATGCCGCGCCGCTGCAGCCAGCGCGCCGTGGAGTTGGAGAGCATGGGAGTCTCTTCGGGGGTTGGGAATTCGGTAGGGCCTATGCCTGCGGGCCGCCTGCAGCGTTGCCATCGCCATCGCCATCGCCATCGCCATCGCCATTGCCGCCATCGAGCAGCACCAGGCATTCGTCGATCAGCGCATGCAGGGCCGCCACGCGCTCCAGGCCCACGCGGGCGTTGAGCTCGTTCTGTGCCGTCTTCCAGCTTTGCTTGGCCTCTTCGCGCTTGACCTGGCCCGCGTCGGTGATGTGCACCAGGCGGCTGCGCTGGTCCTCGCCCTGGCCCATGCGCACCCAGCCGGCGTCGATCAGCGGCTTGAGGTTGCGCGTCAGCGTCGAGGCGTCCATGCGCATGCGCCGCGCCAGGTCCGAGGGCCGCACCGGACTGGCGGCCAGCACATGGCTGAGCAGCGAGTACTGCGTGATGCGCAGCCCCGTCTCGCTCAGATGGGCGTCATACACCTGGCCCACGCTGCGCATGAGCTGGCGCACGCGGTGGTTGGTGCAGCCCTGGGGCACGGCGAGGATGTCTGGATTCACTGGCATGGCACATATTATTGCATATACAACTGTTGTAGGTACAATAATATCCATACCGCCATTCCAGACAGGCTGGCGCCCGCACTTTTCCCGATGAAAGAGAGACATTCCATGGACACGCGCACCCACGCCCCGGAGCAGGCCGCCCACAACGCAACCTCCAGCGTCACCTCCAGCGTCACCTCCAGCTCCAGCTCCATCTCCCCTGCCCTGCAAGCCTGGCTGGACGAGGAACAGGCGGTCTCCCTGCGGCTGGACGCCGGCCCCGGCGCAGGCGTGTCGCGCCCCGACCAGGTCGCAGGCCGCAACGGGCTGGAGCTGATGCAGGCCATGCTGCGCGGCGAGCTGCCCTACCCGCCCATTGCACGCACGCTGGACTTCATGCTGATCTCCGTGGGCGAAGGCAGCGCGGTCTTCCAGGGCCGCCCCGGCGCCAACCACCTCAACCCCATGGGCACGGTGCACGGCGGCTGGTTCGCCACCCTGCTGGACTCGGCACTGGGCTGCGCCGTCCACACCTGCATGCCACCGGGCCGGGGCTATACCACGGCCGAGCTGGGGGTGAACCTGGTCAAGGCACTGACCCCGCGCGTGCCGCGCGTGCGCGCCGAGGGCCGCGTGCTGCACTGCGGCCGCCAGCTGGCCACGGCCGAGGCGCGCCTGGTCGGCCCCGATGGCACGCTCTACGCCCATGCCACCACCACCTGCCTGGTCTTCGAGCTGCCTCCGGCACGCTGAACACGCGGAAAGCCGCCACCAATGCAAAAAGCCCCGTGCGCCTGGCACGGGGCTTTTTCTCGTTTTCTCGGTCAGTCCGGCTTACTTCGACAGATCCAGGCGGTACTTGGACGTGCCCTTGCCCGAGCCATCATCGGCCGCCACCAGCGAGATGTTGGCCAGGCCCGCCGCCTGCGCCACCGGCAGCGCGTTGGCGCCGGAGCTGAACACCACGTTGGCCGAGGTGGCCACCTTGGTGAAGCGCCAGCTCTTGGCCGCGCCATTGGCGGCACGCGTGATGCTGCCGTTCTTGCGCACGTAGCCGATCACCACGTCGCGGTTGGCGTCCGGCGAGGCCCAGATGGCGCTGGAGCCGTCGAGCTTGGCGATGAAGCTCTTGCCGCTGGTGGCGCGGTAGTTGTTCGTGGCGATCACGAACTCCTGCGCGGGGTCGATGGCCTTGCCCAGGTACTGCAGGTTCCTGATGCGGCTGCCCACGGGCTGGGTCACGTCGATCTCGTACTGCACATCGGCCGTGGTGAACATGTCGAAGTTGTAGCCCGGGAAGGTGCTGATCAGTTGCTGCTCGCCCGTCTTGGCCGGGTCGATCTGGTTGAAGCGCTTGGCAGCGGCCTCCAGCCAGTCCTTGATGTCGGCGCCGTTCACCTTCACCGCATACACGGTGTTGGGGTACAGGTACAGGTCGGCCGCGTTGTAGATGGCCAGCGGGCCCGCGGCCACGTCGGTGTAGTCGGCGCCGCCCTGGAAGCCCGACTTGAACGGCGCGCTCACCGACAGCACGGGCAGTTGCGCGTACTGCGGCAGGCTGGCCTTCACATAGTCGGCCACATAGTCGCGCTGCGCCTGGTTGACGATCTGGATGGCGCCCGGGTCGCCCACATCGGCGAACAGCGTGCTCATGCGGAAGTCCGTGCTGCCGATGGGCGTCTTCACGTACTGGATGGCTGCCTGGTGCTGGCTCTCGATCAGCGGTGCCACCGTCGGGTCCACGGCCACGTAGGTGGCCTTGCCTGCGGCGTCCTTGCCGGTCTGGATATTGCGCAGCTCGCTCTTGCCCGCGCTCTTGTCCACGCTCCACTGCTTGCCGTCCCACTTGAGCGCCAGCTGGATCACGCCCAGCGCCTTGCCCCAGGAACTGGCCATCACCGACTGCACGCCGTTGATGGTGCCGGCCTTGTTGTCCACGCCCGCCTGCGTGAAGGCCGGCGTGGCCGCCGCATCGGGGAACACGCTGTGCTGGTGGCCCATGACCATGGCGTCGATGCCGGCCACCTTGCTCAGGTGCAGGCCGGGGTTCTCCATCGTCGGCGAGTAGGCCGCGCCGTCCAGGCCGCCGTGCAGCATGGCCACCACCACGTCGGCGCCCTTGGCGCGCATCTCGGGCAGGTACTTCTGGGCGGACTCCACGGCGCCCTCGGTGTAGAGCTTGCCCTCCAGATAGCGCTTGTCCCAGTTCATGATGCCCGGCGTGGTGAAGCCGATCACGCCGATCTTGATGGGCAGCTCCACCGCCTTGCCATCCTTGTCCTTGGCCGCGATCTTGCGTTCCAGAATGACGTAGGGCTGCACCAGCGGCTGCTTGGTCTTGCTGCTGTAGACATTCGACAGCGCCATCGGAAAACCATTGCCCGCGCACTTGAGCGCCTTGTCCACGCCGTCCACGTCCAGGCCGCCGCCCAGCACCTGGTTCAGGAACGGCAGGCCGTAGTTGAACTCGTGGTTGCCCAGCGTGCCCGCATCGAAGCCCAGCGCGCCCATGGCCTTGTACATGGACAGTTGCTGCGTGCAGGGAATCCTGGCCACCTCGGCCTCGTAGTCGGCCAGGGCCGTGCCCTGGATGGTGTCGCCGTTGTCCACCAGCAGCGTATTGGCAAACTCCTTGCGCGCCGCACGCACCAGCGTGGCCGTGCGCTCGAAGCCGTAGGAGGCATCCTCCGCCAGCTTGAAATAGTCATAGCTGCGCACGTTGAAGTGCAGATCCGTGGTCTCCAGCACGGCCAGCGTGGCCGTCGCGGGCTGGCTGGCCACCGGGGGCGTCGTGCTGTCGTTGCTGTCGCTGCCACCGCAGGCGGCCACCAGCGCGGCGCTGGCCAGGACGCTCAGCGCTAGGCGGCGGGACAGGAGCAGGGATTGCAATGTGGGGAGTTTGCTCAGCGGCATGTGGTTTTTGTGGGGATGGTGAAGGGGGTGAGTGTGGTGGAGGGGGTTTACAGGGGTGTGACAGCTGGCGACCCGGCCTTCCCTTGCCATGCCAGGGTGCAGGCCCCAGGCCACCAGACGAAGCCATGCTGCCCGCAACGCGTGCGACGAACTTCCTGCCAAGGCCGGTGTTCGGCGGTGATGCCTGCACGGACAGGGCTGCTACATTTCTCCCATGCGCGTCCCTCTCTTGGCCCTCGCCGTGATCGCAACCACCATGCAGGCCTGTGTGCCCCGTGCCGAGCCACTGCCTCCTGAATGCGTGGATGCAATGCAGAAGATGGAAAAGCTGGGCGGCACTCTCAAAGCCAACGGTTCCATACCGGACGACTACATCAAGGCCCAGGAAAAGGACTACGCCACGCTCAAGGCCAACGCGCCCAAGGTGGATGCCACACAGCGGCCGGGCTTTTGCCGCTTCTATGGCAGAGGAGCCGAAAGGGTTCAGCAAATTCTGGATCGGGACAGCCGAGGGATGGACCAGGAAATCCGGGAGATGAAGGACAAGGGCTTTTTGAAGGGACCCATGTAGAAAAAGCGGGCTCCACGATGGAGCCCGCATCGGCATACGCGGTGTTGGCGGCCGGTGCCGCGCTCGACCCTCTGCGTTCTTGTTTCAGCGGCCCAGGCTGGTTCGCGTGGCGGGTGCCAGCTGCGCCGCAAACTCGCGCGCCGCTGCGCTGTAGCTGGCACCGCGACGCCATAGAAGGCCTGCCGTGCGGATGAGCTGGGGGGCGACCAGGTGGATGGCCACCATGTCCGTGGCCTGCTGGGCAGCGCGCTCGGGGACGATGGTGGCCATGTCGCCCCAGCGGCACAGCGCGATCAGTGACTCCACCGAGCCCATTTCCGCGCGCAGCAAGGGCGTGACCCCTGCGGTGCGCAGCCCGTCCTCGATCAGGCTGCGCGTATGGAACGTGCGCGGCAGCAAGGCCAGCGGCACGCCGGCCAGCGACTTGACGGACAGGGTGCGGCGCCCGGCCAGCGGATGCGATGGGTTGACCAGCAGCATCATGCGTTCGTCGAACAGCGGCAGCGCGTCCAGCTCGGCGCGCTGGGGCGGGTGAAAGCTCACGCCCAGGTCCAGGCTGCCGTCCAGCAATCCCTGCTCCACGGGCGGCGCCAGCAGCTCGATCACCACTACGTTGACCTTGGGATAGGCGCGCATGAAAGCTGCCACGGCCGGGGCGACCAGGGTGTTGAGGAAGGTGGGAATCACGCCGATGGTCAGCGTGCCGGTCTGCAGCTCGCTGAGGTCGGCCAGCGCCATGCGCCCGGCCTCCACCTCATGCAGCGCACGCTCCGCATAGTTGCGGAACACCACGCCCGCCTGCGACAGCTTCAGCCCCCGGCCAATGCGCTCGAACAACGCCATGCCCAGCTCCTCTTCCAGCTGGCGCAGCCCATGCGAGAGAGTGGACTGCGTGACATAGAGGTTCCTGGCCGATGTCGTCAGGTGCTCGGTCTTGGCGATATCGACAAAGTAGCGCAGCTGACGCAGTTCCATGGGTGCAGGCAAGGGAGGGAGTACGGCGGGCCAGTTTCTCACAGAGAGACGGGCCCGCCAGGGCCGCTCATGCGTCGTCGCTGTCGTCCACGAAATCCATCAGCCCGGGCAGTATTTCAATCTGATGGATGGATTCGGGTCGTCTTTCTTTGGCCTGCGTTTCTTCAGCCGGCGTACCGTTGACGACTCAAAGAAAGCAGGTCGGCCGCCGGACCGAAACCCGGCCTCGAAAAACACCTCCCCGGCAGGGTCAAAAACAAGCTCAATGCAGAGGCAAGCTCACTGCAAGGCAGGCCGCTGCCTCTCAGGCACCCGAGCCCCCAACGCAGCAGGCACATAAGCCGCATCGAAACTGCACCCCACCCCAAACCTGGCCTCATTCCCCACACAGGCCGCAGCAATCCCCGCCGCAGTCGGCTTCACCCCCGCCTCCACCCACTGCATCAACGCAGTCATCAAAGTGGGATAGGTCGCATCGCTGATATAGCTGTGCGTCCCCTGCCGCGTAAAGGTCTGCACCAGCCGGTCACCGCTGCCGCCCTGCTGCATCACCGCACGAAAGCGCGCATCCAGCTCCACGAAGGCCGTGGGGTCGCTGATCCACTTGGCCGAGAGAACCGGCACGGCAATCTTGCCCACAGGGTCGGTGTCATCGGCGAACTTGCGGTAGGCCGCAGGGTCGGCGCGGTAGCGCAGCACGCCGGCATTGAGCGCGGCATCGTCGGTCGATCCCGAATAGACCGCGCCCTCGTTGCCGAAGGGGCTGGCGCCGCCCGTGCGCTTGGCAGAGATGTCCTGGAAGTGCATGGTTCCCCAGTTCATGTGCGATTGGATGGCGCTCTCGGGGATCTTGATGACCTTGGTGATGGTGTCGATCTTCGCCTGCTGCGCGGCCGTGCGCTGGGCGGCGGGCTTGTCCAGCGCCAGGCATTCGTTCACGCGCAGGGCCACGTCGGCCTGGCGCATCTTGGCGTCTGCGGGCAGGCCCAGGTTGAGCGCGTACTGCGGCTCATTGGGGCGCGGGTGGTTGGCGCACAGGTACTGGTAGACCACGCGCAGGTCGGTGCGGAAGTCATAGGCATGGGTGCCGCCGCCCAGCACGCCGCTGGTCAGCAGCACGCCGTCGTAGGGGCGCTCGCCCACGGTCTGCTCGTTGAACATTTCCGCGCCCTTGGCCGCCACGCCCGCACCCCAGGACTGGCCGTGCAGGATGGTGCGCTGCGGCCTGGCCACATGCTGGCGGAAGATGCCGCGCAGGCGCTCCGTGTCCTCGGCGGCGGCGCGCACTTCCACGCCGCCCTGGCGGTAGGTGGAGCCGGCCCAGGCGTAGCCTGCGCGCACCATGATGGACCAGCGCACCAGGTCTTCGGCCGCACGGTCGGCGGTGGGCGCGGCCAGGTCGGGGCCGCCATGGGCGTGCAGCACCAGGGTGCCGTTCCACTGCGCGGGCTTGGCGATCAGGTAGTAGGCGCCCTTGGAGTCCTGCCCGGCCCAGCAGCTGACGCCCGCAGGAATCTCGGCGGGGCAGGCCGTGCTCTTGGGCGCGGTCTCGATGGAGGTGACCGGCCCGTGCAGCACGGCCGAGCCGCCGCCGCAGCCGGCCAGGGCGAGCGCGGCCAGCAGCGAGGCGCTGGCGGGACGCAGGGGGAAATACGCGGATGCTTGCATGTCTTGTCTCCTGTCTTGGCTTCTTGTTGGATGTCACCTGCCGCGCCTCGGCAAGCGGTCGCATCGGTGACTGGATGGGATTCTGTAGAGGCTTGTCCAATATTTCAAAGATTTTTAGGATATCGGCTGGATACTTTTCACATATATGGAACTGCGCCATCTCCGTTACTTCCTGGCCGTGGCCGATACCGGCCACATCACGCGCGCGGCCGAGCTGCTGGGCATGCAGCAGCCGCCGCTGTCGCAGCAGATCCGCGCGCTGGAGGAGGAGCTGGGCATTGCCCTGTTCCGGCGCCACCCCAAGGGCGTGGACCTGACCGACGCGGGCCTGGAGCTGCAGGGCGAGGCCGCGCGGCTGCTGGCCGACTTCACTGCCATGCGCGACCGCATGCAGGCCTTTGCGCGCGGCGAGCGCGGGCGCATCCATGTGGGCTTCACCAGCTCGGCGGCGGCCCATGCCTTCACGCCCGAGGTGCTGCGCCTGTGCCGGGGCCGACATCCCGACCTTGCGCTCGATGTGAGCGAGAACAACGCCGCCGAGATCACCGAGGCCGTGCAGGCCGGTCGCATGCACTGCGGCTTTCTGCGCGTGCCGGTGGCACGGCCCGAGGGCCTGGTGTTCGAGACGCTGCTGCAGGAGCCCGCGCTGCTGGCCATACCCGTGGACCACCGCCTGGCGCGCGATGCATCGCGGCCCGTGGCGCTCAGGCAGCTCGACGGCGAGCGCCTGATCCTTGTGCGCCGCACGGGCGCGCCGGGTCTGTATGCCAATCTGCTGGCGCTGTGCGCCCGGCACAGGGTGCATGTGGAGGTGGCCGCCGAGGTGGAACGCATGATGACCAATGTGAACCTGGTGGCGGCGGGCGTGGGCCTGTCCATCGTGCCGGCCTCGGTGCGCGGCGCCCATCCCGAGGCCGTGGTCTACCGCGCCTTCGAGCCCACCGTGCGGCTGGGTGCGCCGCTCACCCTGGTGCACCGCGAGGCCGGCTCGGAAGCAGGCGGCGCAGGTCCCGTGGGCACCTTCATCGCCCTGGCGCGCGAGTTGGCGCAGCGCCACCAGGCACCGGGCGGCTGAGGCATGCGGACACTGCAAGGCACCGATACCGGCCGGCGCGCCCTGCTGGCGGCGGGTGCCTGCGCGCTGGCCTGGCCCGCCCAGGCGTCACCGGCCCGGCCCGCCCGGCAGGGCGCCAGCCTGCGGATCGTGGTGGCCTACCCCGCAGGCGGTGTCAGCGACATGGTGGCCCGCGCCCTGGCCGAGCAACTGGCGCAGCAATGGGGCACGGCCGTGATCGTGGACAACCGCCCCGGCGCCAGCGGCACCGTGGCGCTGGAGCTGCTGGCGCGCAGCGCGCCCGACGGACGCACCCTGGTCTTTGCCGCCGCCACCGCCGTGGGCCTGGCCGCAGCCTCCGTGACGCCCGTGGCCGGCGTGATGCGCACGCCCATGCTGCTGGTGGGCACACCGGCGCTGAAGGCGACAGATTTCGAAGGCATGCTGGCCGAGGCGCGCGGCATGCCCGGCGGCATACGCTGGGCCACCACGGGCGAGGGCACGACGGGGCACGCGGTGCTGCAGCGCATAGAGCAGGCCACGCGCATTCCTATCGTGCATGTGCCCTACAAGGGCGGGGGCCAGCAGCTCAACGATGCGCTGGCCGGGCATTTCGAGCTGCTGTCCACCAATGTGGCACCGCTGCAGCTGCAGGCGCTACGCGCGGGCCGCCTCAAGGCCCTGGCCGTGGGCGCGCCGCAGCGGCTGGCGGCCCTGCCCGAGGTGCCCACGCTGGCGCAGCTGGGCCATGCGCAAGCCAACCTGGATTCGCTGTTCGGCCTGTTCGCGCCACCGCAGATGGCGCCAGCACTGGTCCAGCGCCTCAACGCCTGGGTGGCGCAGGCGCTGCGCGCGCCGTCCATCCGCAGCCGGCTGGAGGCGGCCAGCAACCAGCCGTTCGAGGGTTCGGCCGCAGAGTTCGCGCAGCAGGTGATGCGCGAGGCCGGGCGCTAGCGCCACGTCGCACTCACTGTCCCGTACCCGCCCCCAACCTGCCCGGCTCAGTGCGCGTACTTCTTCGCCCCGGCCACGCAGACCACGGCGGCCATGGTGACCAGCACCATGCCCCAGCTCACCTGCTCATGCAGCAGCACGGCCGCCAGGCCCAGGCCCATGAAGGGCTGCAGCAGCTGGATCTGGCCCACGGCCGCAATGCCGCCCTGTGCCAGGCCCCGGTACCAGAACACGAATCCGATGAGCATGCTGAACAGCGAGACATAGGCCAGGCCCAGCCATGCGGGCCGGCCCACATCGGCCAGCGATGCCGGCATGCTGAGCAGGGCGGCCGGCAGCATGACGGGCAGGGCCAGCACCAGTGACCAGCTGATGACCTGCCAGCCGCCCAGCGTGCGCGACAGGCGCGCGCCCTCGGCATAGCCCAGGCCGCAGACGATGATGGCGGCCAGCATCAGCAGGTCGCCGCGCAGCGAGCCCCCGACCCCGCCCACGGCCGCATAGCCGGCCACGAAGGCCGCGCCCGCCAGCGAGAACAGCCAGAACGCCGGGCGCGGGCGCTCGCCGCCGCGCAACACGGCAAACACGGCCGTGGACAGGGGCAGCAGGCCCACGAAGACGATGGAATGCGCCGAGGTGACGTACTGCAGCGCCAGCGCGGTGAGCAGCGGAAAGCCCACCACGCCGCCCAGCGCGCTCAGCGCCAGCGAAGGCATGTCGGCCCGCGCAGGCCGCGGCTGGCGCAGCACCAGCAGCAAGGCAAGGGCCAGCAATGCCGCGATGCTGGCGCGCGCGCAGGTCAGGAAGGTGGGGTCCAGGTCGGCGACCGCCACGCGGGTGGCCGGCAGCGATCCCGCGAAGATCGCCACGCCGATGAATCCGTTGATCCACCCGCTGCTTGTTCTGTCCATCGAAAAACTCCTTGTTGGCAGCCGGCAGTGGACCAGTGCGCAGGCGGTTCATCCATAGACAGTCCAATACAATTCAAAAGAACTGTTATGCACACAAAACCACTACAGAAGAGAGAACAGCCATGCGCAGCGGCACACGCATCCAGGCGGTGATGGAAGAGATCCAGTCGCGCATCGCCTCGCGCACCTACCTGCCCGGCACGCGCCTGCCCTCGGTGCGCGCGCAGGCACAGGCCATGCAGGTGTCGGTCTCCACCGTGGTGGAGGCCTACGAACGGCTGGCGGCCG
This sequence comes from Delftia sp. UME58, assembly GCF_014170385.1. Classification (NCBI taxonomy): domain Bacteria; kingdom Pseudomonadati; phylum Pseudomonadota; class Betaproteobacteria; order Burkholderiales; family Comamonadaceae; genus Delftia; species Delftia sp. UME58. The sequence goes on along the minus strand of NZ_LZZV01000023.1, from coordinate 10,347 downwards.
AGGGGGTGATCGCCTCGCGCCCCGGCTCGGGCTTTTATGTGGCGGGGCCGGTGGCGCCGCTGGCGCTGGGCGGTATCGGGCCGCGCGTGGACAGGGAGGTCGACCCCCTGTGGCTGGCCCGCCAGTCGCTGCAGGCAGATGCCCACGCGCTCAAGCCGGGCTGCGGCTGGCTGCCTCCTTCATGGCTGTACGAGGAGGGCGTGCGCCGCGCGCTGCGCTCCCTGGCGCGCTCGGGCACGCTGGAGCTGACGGAGTACGCAACGCCGCTGGGCCACCCGGCACTGCGCCGCCTGCTGGCGCGGCGCATGGCCGCCATGGGGCTGGAGGCCTCGCCCGAGCAGATCCTGCTGACGGAGTCGGGCACGCACTCCATCGACCTGGTCTGCCGTTTCCTGCTGGAGCCCGGCGATACGGTGCTGATCGACGACCCCTGCTATTTCAATTTCCATGCGCTGCTCAAGGCGCACCGCGTGCAGGCCGTGAGCGTGCCCTACACGCCGCAGGGGCCCGACGTGGCCCGGTTCGCCGCCGCGCTGCAGGCGCATTCGCCACGCCTGTACATCACCAACTCGGCCATCCACAACCCGACCGGCGCCACGCTGTCGCCACTGGTGGCGCACCGCATCCTGAAGCTGGCCGACAGCTCGGACCTGGTGATCGTGGAGGACGACATCTTCTGCGACCTGGAGACCCATGCGGCGCCCCGGCTGGCGGCCTTCGACGGCCTGTCGCGCGTGATCCAGATCGGCAGCTTCTCCAAGACGGTGTCGGCCTCGCTGCGCTGCGGCTTCATCGCGGCGCGGCCCGACTGGACGCAGGACCTGGCGGACCTGAAGATCGCCACCAACTTCGGGGGCGGGCGCATGGCCGCCGACATCGTGCTGCGCACGCTGACCGACAGCGGCTACCGCAGGCATATGGAGTCCGTGCGGCTGCGGCTGGCGCAGGAAATGGAACGCACGGCCGCGCGGCTGCAGGCCCTGGGCATGAAGCCCTGGCTGGTGCCGCAGGCCGGCATGTTCCTGTGGTGCCAGTTGCCCGGGGGCATGGATGCCACGGCGCTTGCGCGCACCTGCCTGGAGGATGGCGTGGTACTGGCACCCGGCAATGCCTTCAGCCAGTCGCAGAGCGCAGGCGATTTCCTGCGCTTCAATGTGGCGCAGTGCTCGGATGCGCGGATCTTCGAGGTGCTGGCGCGCGCGCTGAAGGGCTAGGCCGTTTCAGCCTGCAGCAGGCCGCGCACCCGTGCCTGCACGTGCTCCAGGGACGGCGGCAGGTCGAACAGCACGCGGTAGACGATGGGCGCTGCCAGCGCGTCGATCAGGGTGTCCGCAGCGGGCATCGCCTCGCCACGCCGCGCCGCGCGCTCGCCGATCTGCGCCAGTTGCCCGCGCAGGATTTCCACGCAGGCGCAGGGCGTGTGCTCGTTGCCCGCTGCGGCGGCCATGTCGCGCAGCATGGTGCGGCCCAGGGGCGAGGCCGACTCCTCCAGGAACTGCTCTGCCCAGGCCAGCAGGTCGCCCTCCAGCGTGCCCGTGTCCAGTGGCGGCGCCGTGGGCCGGATGATTTCCACGGCCACATCGGCCAGCAGCTGCTGTATGTCGCCCCAGCGCCGGTAGAGGGTGGACGGCGTCACGCCCGCCTGGGCGGCGATGAGCGGAAAGCTCAGTTCCTCGCGCGGCATGGTTTCCAGCAGGCTTTTGACGGTCTGGTAGACCGTGGCCTGGATGCGCGCGCTGCGTCCGCCGGGACGGGCGGGACCGCCTGTTTTGGAAAGGGATGGGACTTGCGTGCTCATGGTTATTAAAGCTAAAAATTTGCATTAGCAGCGCACAAGCGCAGAATTCGCTAACGCAAAAACTTTGCATTAATTGTGCGACAAGCCTTTTAACCATGCCAGCCCTGCAACCATCCCCCACTTCCGTCCTGCGGCCTGGCCGCAGCCTGGCCGTCCTGGCCTTCGGCCTGGGCAGCTTCTTCGCGGCCTCCAGCGCGCCCACTCCGCTATACCGGCTCTACCAGCAGGACTGGGGCTTTTCCTCCGGCATGCTGACCCTGGTCTTCGCGGTCTATGCGCTGAGCCTGCTGCTGGCCCTGCTCACCACGGGCGCGCTGTCGGACCACCTGGGCCGCAAGCCCGTGATCCTGGCGGCGCTGGTGCTGGAGATCGTCTCGATGGCGGTGTTCGCCCGCGCGGGGGACGTGCAGGCCCTGGTGCTGGCGCGCGTGCTGCAGGGCTTTGCCACGGGCATGGCCAGTGCGGCCATGGGCGCGGCGCTGCTGGATCTGCACCGCGAGCGCGGCACGCTGGTGAGCACCATGGCGCCCATGGTCGGCATGGCGGCGGGCATTGTCGTGGCGGGCGAGTTCGCGCAGCTGTGGCGCCAGCAGCTGGGCCTGGTGTTCTGGCTCATGGCGCTGATCTTCGTGGCCGTGGCCGCCGCCATGGCGGTGCTGCCCGAGACAGGTGCGCGCCGCCCCGGCGCGCTGGCCGCCATGCGCCCGCGCGTGCGGATTCCGGGCCAGGCCCGGGCCGACTTCATGCGCGTGCTGCCCATGAGCATCACTGTGTGGGCGCTGGGGGGCTTTTACCTGTCGCTGGGCCCGTCGATGATCCGCTCGGTCACGGGCTCGGAGGTCGCGGCCAGCTTTGCCGTGTGCATCAACACGCTGAGCGCCGCCGCCGCCATCTGGACGCTGCGCAGCCGCGCGCCGCGCGCCATGCTGCAGTTCGGCGGCAGCGGCCTGCTGGCCGGCGTGGCCCTGCTGCTGGTCGGCGCCCATCTGCAAAGCCTGCCCCTGGTGCTGGGTGCCTCGGTGGTGGCGGGCGCAGGCTTCGGCGTGGGCTTCCAGGGCGCGCTGCGCAGCGTGATCCCGCTGGCCGAGCCGCACGAGCGCGGCGCCCTGATCTCGGCCATCTATATCGCCAGCTACCTGGCGTTCAGCACGCCGGCCATCGCGGCGGGCATGGCGGCTGCGCACTTCGGCCTGTTGCCGGTCACCTATGGCTACGGCCTGATGCTGATGCTGTTCGCCGGGCTGGCGCTGGCGGGGACTCGGTTGCCAAGGACCGCGGCTGCGTCTTGATGCGTTGGCCGGCGTGCGCCCTCGGGGGCTGCAGTGCTGGGGACAACGCCGCTGCGGGCTGCAACGGCGCCGGACTGCGCGTCAGCCGCGCCGGGGCCGCTGGCCCGCGCCTTCCAGCATTCCCAGCAGGGCCGCGCCCAGTTGCCGCCAGGCATCGGCGGCGCGCGGCCAGTCGCTGGCCAGGCAGGCCTGCTCCAGCGCCTGCGCCAGGCCGCTGGACTGCTCCTGCCCCAGCAGGCGCAGCACGCTTTTGAGGCTGTGCGCCAGCCGGCGCAGCGCCGCGGCGTCGCGCGCGGCCAGCAGGTTTTCGCCCAGCGCCACATCGGCGGGCAGCTGCTCAAGACAGCTGGCGCGGTAGCTGTGGAACAGGGCGGCATCGCCGCCGAAGTAGGTGGCGACGGCAGCCGCTCCGCCATCCGCCGGCATATCCGCATCCGTATCGGCGGCTTGCACGCTGGCCGGCCCGGCCGACCCGGCCGGTTGCGCCGCCAGCACCGCTTCCACGCAGTCCACCAGTTGCGCCACCGACACGGGCTTGCGCAGCACGCCCCAGACCTGCAGTTGCTCCAGCCGCAGCGCCACGTCGGCCCGCACGCCGGCGCTGAAGACCACGGCGCTGCAGCCGGCCTGCGGGGAGCAGCGCAGCCATTCGATGAGCTCGACCCCGGAGGCGCCGGGCAGCATCAGGTCGGTGATCAGCAGGGCAAAGGGCTGGCTCTGCAGCAGCTGCTGCGCCTGCTCCGCACTCGTGCAGGACACCAGCGTGAGGGGCATGCCCTCCAGCGCCAGCGTGACGAATCGCGCAATCGAGGCATCGTCCTCCACCAGCAGGACCGCAGGATGGGTCGGGTTCACGCTGCCTGCCCGCCCAGCAGCTCGCCCAGCGCCTCGGGCAGTTCCTGCACGAGCTGGGGCTTGTGGATCACGCGCACGCCGCCCAGGGCAAAGGTATAGGCCTCGCGCTCTGCCGCATCCAGCGAAGTGACCACCAGCAGCTTGCAGCGCGCGAACTGCTCATGCGTGCGCAAGGTGGTGATGAGGGCCGCGCCGTCGATGTCGGGCAGCAGGATGTCCACCAGCAGCACATCGGGCTGGATCTGCCCGTACAGCGCCATGCCGGTGATCCCGTCGTGCGCCACGTGCAGTTGCACCTCCGGGAAGTGGCGCTGCACCAGCAGACGCACCAGGTTCTGGAAATGCACGGAGTCCTCGATCAGCAGCACGCGCGGGCCCGTGCCGGCCTGCGCGGGAGCGGGCGCCGGGGCCGCCGCTGGCGTCCCGGACGCTGCCGGATCGCCCTGCCTGCCGCGCCAGCGCTCCACGGAAGCGCGCGTGATGCGCCGGTGCCCCCCGGGGGTTTTCCAGGCCTCCAGCTCGCCGCGATCGACCATGAGCTGAACCGACCGCACCGCCATGCCCAGCAGCTTGGCCACTTCGGCGGTTGTGTAGTGCGGGGTTTGGCCTGGTGGGGTGCTGTTCTCGGACATGGCAGCAATTTTGCATCAAATACGATTAAGAAATTCAATAGAAATTTGATGAATCTGATATTTATGATTCAATCCAGCGCAGACCCCTTCAACTGCGTTGCGAAAGGCCCGCCATGAAGAAGATACTGATCGCCGAAGACCAGGCCGACATCCGCAAGCTGTTGCGCATGACGCTGGAGTCCAGCGCATATGAAGTCATGGAGGCGCCGACCGGTGACGAAGCCTGGGCCCTGGCCCAGCGCAGCAAGCCCGATGTCGTGCTGCTGGACATGATGATGCCGGGCACGCTGGACGGCCTGGAGGTGTGCTGCCGCATCAAGACCTCCTACGATCTGCGGCACACGCGGGTGATCCTGTTGACAGCCCGGGGCAGTGCGCAGGACCGCGAGGCGGGCTTCAATGCCGGTGCCGACGAATACCTGCTCAAGCCTTTCAGCCCGAGCCGGCTGCTGGAGACCATGGCCAGTCTTTACAGGAGCGACTGATGACGATGCACACGCAGGCCGCCGCGGGCCGATGGCGGATACCGTCCGGGAACGCCGCGCGCCTGTACGCGCTGGTGCAGGCCGTCGTGCTGCCCGTTGTACAGGCGGTACTGCTGGCACTGGTGCCGGTCTGGGTCGCGGTGCTGGCCATGGGGCCTGGCACAGCACGGGCCGGCGAGGTGCTGGACCGCGTGGCGAGCAGCCACACGCTGAAGGTCTGCATCTGGCCCGACTACTACGGCATCACCTACCGTGACGCACGCACGGGCAGGCTCACGGGCATCGACGCGGAGCTCTCGGCAGAGCTGGCCAAGGACCTTGGCGCGCGGCTGCAGCATGTGGACTCGTCCTTCTCGCGGCTGGTGCCCGACCTGCTGGAGTCGCGCTGCGACGTGGCCATGTTCGCCGTCGGCATCCTGCCGCAGCGCCAGCAGCAGCTGCGCTTCACCCAACCCTACCTGAGCAGCGATATCTACGGCATCACCACCAAGAGCAATCCCGCCGTGCGCAGCTGGGCCGACATCGACCAGCCCGGCGTGCAGGTGGCCGTGCAGCGCGGCACCTTCATGGAGCCGGTGATGCGCGAGACGCTCAAGCATGCGCGCCTGATGCTGGTGGAGCCGCCGCAAACCCGCGAAAAGGAACTCATGGCCGGGCGCGTGGACGTGTTCATGACCGACTACCCGTACAGCCGCAAGCTGCTGGACAGCTCGGACTGGATGCAGCTGATCGCGCCGCCCAAGCCCTTCCATGTGCTGCCCTACGGCTATGCGGTCAGCCCTGCCGACGCCCAGTGGCTGGCGCGCCTGAACCAGTTCGTCTCGGACATCAAGCGCGACGGCCGCCTGGACAGGGCGGCGCGCCACAACGGCTTGACAGCCATCGTCGCGCCCTGAGACGTCCGATTTGAGCATCTTCATCATGTCTGAACGAGCTGCTGCGCATCATTTTCTGGGAGCCCGGCGCAGTGCCCACATCAAGGCACTGGTGCTGACCTTTGCGCTGTGCGTGCTCGCCGGACTGGTGCTCTTCGTCTGGAGCCAGCTGCATGTCGAGGCCGACCAGAGCAAGTCCCAGGCCGCGCTGCTGGCCCGCGTGCTGGAGGACCAGACGGCCAAGACCTTCGAGAACACCGAAATGGCCCTGGCCAGCCTGGCGCACAACCCGGCCATCGTGGCCGCAGGCAGTGCGCGCGGCACGCGCGAGGCCGCCATGGCCCTGCTGATCGCCCAGTTGCCCTACCTGCGCAGCATGGCGCTGATCGACGACAAGGGCCTCATCCTGGCCAGCACCCAGGCCGGCGAGGCCGGCCAGCAGATCGACACGCAGGATCTGCTGCACGACAAGGCGGCCGTCCTCATCCCCGGCAAGCCCCAGCTGGGCCGGCTGGTGCCCGGCCGCAGCCTGTCGTCGCTGGCGCCACGGGCGCGCCCGACGCCGCGCGGCGTGTCCTTCCTGCCGCAGTTGCTGGCCTTTCACCAGGACAACGGCATGCCCGCCGTGCTGGTGGCCCTGATCAATCCGGACGCAGTGGCCAACTTCTACCAGGCCACGCTGGAGACCCTCAGCTACGAGGCCGTGCTGCTGACCTATGACGGCCGGCCCCTGGCCAGCACCAATGCGGGCACGGGCGTGCAGGCGGCCGCCGCGCTGCAGACGCCGCTGTTCCAGGAATGGCTGCCGCACAGCGAATTCGGCTCCTACATCGGCGCGGGCATGCTGGGCCGCCACCAGATCGTGTCCTTCCGCGCCGTGCGCAACTGGCCGCTGCTGCTGGTGGTGGAGGAGCCCTACGCGGCCATGGTGGCGCGCTGGCGGGACAACGCCTTTGCCTTCTTCGTGGCCGGCATGGCCCTGCTGGCCCTGGTGCTGGGCCTGAGCTGGTCGGTGCTCAAGACCCGCAGGGTCCAGAAGTCGGCGCTGCAGGCCATGGAGCAGGCACAGGCGCGCCTGGCGCGCAGCGAGCATGAGATGGCCGTGCTCATGCGCAGCGTGCAGGAACTCATCTTCCGAACCGACAGCAACGGCCGGCTGACCTTCGTGAACGCGCGCTGGGAACAACTGACCGGACAGCCCAGCGCCGAGGCCGTGGGCCAGCCGCTGGAGAGCATCGTGGACGGCCCGTACCTGGCGCAAATCAAGGCCCTGCTCGATCCCCTGGCACGGCTGGCACCGCGCAACTGCCAGGCCATGTTCCGCCTGCCGGGCAACCGGGAGATGCTCTGCGACATCGCCGTGGTGCCCCTGCTGCGCGATGGCCGGCTGGTGGGCTTTGCCGGCAGCGCCGTGGACGTGACCGCCCGCTGGAAGGCCCAGCAGGAGCTGCAGACCCAGCTGGCCTTCCAGCACCTGCTGTTCGAGACCACGCCCCTGCCCATGCTGGTCACCGACGCGGACCAGCGCGTGGCCCTGGTCAACAAGGCCTGGGAGGACTTCTTCGGCCGCGGCCGCTACGCCGTGCTCGGCCACGAGATCAAGGGCCTGCACTCGCTCGACGATGCCCTGCTGCAGATGCGCAGCAACCAGGTCGTGCTGCGCTCGGGCCAGCGCATGGTGCTGGAGGCCCGGCTGCCCCATGTGGACGGCAGCTACCGCGACGTGCAGATCTCCAAGGCGGCAGTCAAGGATGCCCAGGGCCGGATCACCGGCGTGCTCAGCATCTTTGTGGACGTGAGCGAATTCCGCGCGGCCGAGCATGCCACCCGCGAAGCCCGCGACGCGGCCGAAGAGGCCTTCCGCGTGAAATCGGAGTTCGTCGCCAACATGAGCCATGAGCTGCGCACCCCGCTGCAGTCCATCATGGGCTTTGCCGAGCTGGGCGCACTGCGCTCGCGCGGCAATGCCGCCATGGCCGACATGTTCAACGACATCCACGAGGCGGGCATACGCATGCTGGCCCTGGTCAACGACCTGCTGGATGTCGCCAAGCTGGAAAGCGCCGTGGGAACCATCCACGTGGAGCGCATCGACCTCAGGAGCCTGATCCGGCCCGTGGTGCGCGAGCTGGAGCCGCAGCAGCAGCAAAAGCTCATCGACCTGCGGCTGGAGCTCGACGAGGCGCCGCTGATCGCCAAGGCCGACCCCGTGCGCTTCCAGCAGGTGGTGCGCAATGTGCTGGCCAACGCCATCAAGTTCTCGCCCATTGGCGGGCGCATCGATGTGCAGGGCCGCATCGACGGACAGGGCGACATCTGCATCGCCGTCTCCGACCAGGGGCCGGGCATTCCGCCGCAGGAACTGGACAAGATCTTCCAGCCCTTCGTTCAGTCCAGCAAGACCAAGAACGGCTCGGGTGGAACGGGCCTGGGCCTGGCCATCTGCCGCAAGATCATCGACGCCATGGACGGCACCATCGCCGCCAGCAACCGCTCCGAAGGCGGATCGGTGTTTCGCATCACCCTGCCCTGCCGCAGCGGCGCACCGGAGACGCGCCCGGCGGAGTTGCTGTAGCGGCACCGCCGCGCGGAGCATGTGCGGTCGGCAAGCAACAGGCGACGAACAGGTGATGGCAAATGAGAAAAAGTCTCATTTAGAATGCCATCACTTCGCTCGCCCCTGCCTGCCCGCCTTCCCTCCCCGTTTGTATGACACGCCATCCGACTCCCGCAGCCTGGCTGGGCCTGGACCTGCGCTGGGCCTATGGCAGCCTGCTGCCCGCCATCTGGCGCAGCACGCGCTGCATCCACCGTGCGCAGGATGTGCTGCATGACGCCTTTGTGCGCTACGCCCTGAGCGGCCGGCATGAAGGCATCGCCCAGCCGCATGCCTACCTGCGCGTGGTGGCGCGCACCGTGCTGGCCGACCAGATGGCGCATGAACGCCGCTTCGTGCCACTGCCCGACCTGGCAGGCGAGCCGGACTCCACGGCCCCCGGCAGGTGCGCGGACGCCACCGCCCTGCAGGAAGCATTCACTGCGCCTTCCGCCGAGGTGCTGGCCGATCTGCAGCAGCGCCTGGCCGCCGCCCAGCGGGTCATCGAAGGGCTTCCACCGCGCTGCCGCGAGGTGTTCTGGCTGTGCAAGGTGGAAGGCCATTCCCAGCCCCAGATTGCCGCCATGCTGGGCATCAGCCTGAACATGGTGGAGCGCCACCTGATGCGCGCCCTGCTGGACCTGCGCGCCGCACGCGAGCTGCTCGCGCCATGAGCAAGCCGCGCGAGGAGGCAGCGCGCTGGTTCATACGCATGCACCGGGATGCGGGAGCGCAGGCGGGCGCCGCCGATGCCGCTGCCTGGCGCCGCTGGATGGATGCCGACCCGCGCCACGCCGCCGAATACGCCGCCTTCGAGGCGCTGTGGCAGGACTTCGACTCCACGCCCCGGGCCGAGGCCCTGGCCACGGCCGTGAACACCGCCGCACGCCAGCGCCGCGACACACGCCGCCACACCCGCCGCGCCGCCATCACCCGCGGCGTGCTGGGCATTGCCGGCCTGGGCACGGCGGGTGTGCTGGCCTTGCGCGGCTGGCATGCCTGGCAGGACTCCACCTTGTCCGCCCTGGCCCGCGACAGTGCGATTGGCGAGCGCATCGTGCTGCGCCTGCCCGACGCCAGCACGCTGACCCTGGGGCCGGCCAGCCGCATCGCCACGCGCTACTCCCGCCGACGGCGCGCCGTGGTGCTGGAGCAGGGCGAGGCCCTGTTCGACGTGGCCAGGGATGCAGACCGCCCCTTCACCATCGACGCAGGCCAGGCGCGCATCACCGTGCTGGGCACGCGCTTCACGGTCAACCGGCTGCCGGGCCTGGTGCGGGTGAGCGTGGAGCATGGAACGGTGCGCCTGGCGGGCGAAGGCGACGCGCAGGGCCATCAGGCGCTGCTGCTGCACGCCGGCGAAGTGGGAGAGATGCCGGATGCAGGCACCGATGGCGCGCACGATGCCGATGGCACTCTGCCCCGCCCCCGCCCCCGCCGCGTGCAGCGCGATGCGCGCGACAGCTTCTCGTCCATCGAACGCGGCCTCATCGTCTTCGACGGCGCCGGGCTGGGCGAGATCGCGGCCACGCTGTCGCGCTGGCGCCGCCAGCCCGTGCGTGCCGCACTGGCCGAAGGCACTGACGGAGGACCGCGCATCACCGCCGCCGTGCAGCGCGGCGATGTGGAAAGCTTCCTGGACGCGCTGCCGCGCATCGCCGCCGTGCGCGTGCAGGAACGCAACGGCGCCACCTGGCTGACCCCGCGCCACGTCGCGCCGGGCAAAAAACCAGAAAACTGAAAAAAAACGGCCAACGCACATCAGGGATCCGGCGGGCTGCTCCGTCATACAGGCGAGCACAACCGATATCCAGGAG
>NZ_LZZV01000022.1:0-15507 GCF_014170385.1 Delftia sp. UME58 | reverse complement strand
CCATAATCCCGCCCGCAACCCCCAGCCCTCCCCCGGCCCTTCTTGCAGGCACAAGACATGACTTCACTGACCGAGCTGTGGCAGGCAGCCATCACCTGGCTCGCCACCCACGCCGTAACCCCCACCGTCCACTGGCTGGACATCGCCCAGGCGGCCGGTGATCCGCGCGAGATTGCCGAGGCGGTGCTGATTGCCGGGCTGCAGCTGTTCCTGATCGCGGGGGTGATGCGGCCGCTGGAGAGTCTGTTTCCGGCCGAGCGCTGGAGCGACCGGCGGCTGACCACGGTGGACCGCAACTACACGCTGCTGATGCTGCTGGGGTTGTTTCCGCTTTTCAGTTTTCTGGTGCTGATGCCGTTTGCCAGCATGCTGGGCGGCGGGCCGGCGGCCGAGGAGGCGACGGGGCTCAAGCACTGGGTGCCGTGGTTTGCGGACCATCCGGTGGCGCTGTTCCTGGTGTACTACGTGGTCTACGACCTGGTGTATTACTGGATGCACCGCGCCCAGCATGTGATTCCCTGGTGGTGGGCCATGCACAGCATGCACCACAGCCAACGGCAGATGAGCTGCTGGAGCAATGACCGCAGCCATTACCTGGACGGCATGCTGCAGTCCTTCATCCTGGCCACGGTGGGGCTGGCGATGGGGGTGGAGCCTTCGGAGTTTGCGCTGCTGGGGCTGCTCAGCGAACTGGTGCAGAACTTCTCGCACGCCAATGTGCGGCTGCGCCTGGGCTGGCTGGGCCGCGTGGGTGAGCGGGTGCTGGTGGGCCCCCTGTTCCACCGCCACCACCACATGCTGCGCGACCCGGATCGGCCCACGCGCCACAACTGCAATTTTGGGCAGGTGCTGCCCTGGTGGGACATGCTGTTTGGCACGGCGCTGTACACCGACGAGCCCGTGCGCCCCACGGGCGTGAGCGACCCCGAGGTGGATGCCGACAACGAGCGCGGGCTGGTGGCCATGCAGTGGCATACGCTCAAGCGGTTCTGGGGAGCGTTTCGCCGGCGCGAGGGCTGGCGGCTGGGCGATGTGTCTTTCGGGCCCGGCTACCGGCCCATTCATGACGACGACGGGGCCCAGCCTCACCCTGCGGCCGGGGCGACTGCGGTGACTGGGGCGGCCAGGGTTGCGCCTACGGCTCCAGGTTCGGCCGCATCAGCGCCTCGAACCAGTCGATGAAAACCGCCAGCCGGCGCGAGCGCTGGCGGCGGTGCGGGTACAGCAGCGCCACGGGCATGGGCGCGGCGCGGTGGGCGGGCAGCACTTCCACCAGCTCGCCCGTGTCCAGCAGGTGCTGCACGTCATAGCGCGGGATCTGGATCAGCCCCAGGCCGGCGCGGCAGCAGGCGATATAGCTTTCTGCGTTGTTGGTGACCACGCGGCTGGGCACGGCCAGGGTCTGCGGCCCATCATCTACCGCATCCGCCCCATCCACCCCATCCACATCGCTCGCCCCACTCCATTCCCACGGCAGTTCCCGCCCCGTGCGCGGCGAGGCATAGCCCACGCTCCAGTGGCCGTGCAGCAGGTCCTGCGGCTGCTCGGGCAGGCCGTGCTCGCGCAGGTAGGCGGGGCTGGCGCAGTTGATGAGGGCAATGCAGCCCAGCGGGCGCACGACCAGGCTGCTGTCATGCAAGGTGCCCACGCGCACGGCGCAGTCCACGCCTTCCTGCACCAGGTCGATGGCGCGGTCTGACGAACCCAGCACCAGTTGCAGGCCCGGGTGGCGGCGCATGAGCCCCGGCAGCGCGGGTGCCAGCAGGCGGCGCGCGATGCGGCTGGGCACGTCCACATGCAGCCGGCCCGTGGCCTGGCGCGTGCGGGCCTGGAACATCTGCTCCACATCCTCGGCCTCTGACAGCAGCGGGCGCACACGCTCCAGCAACTGGGCACCATCGGCCGTGAGGCTCACCTGGCGCGTGGTGCGGTGCAGGAGCCTTGCGCCCACCTGCTCCTCCAGCTGCTGCACGGCGGCGGAGACCGTGGCGCGCGGCAGGTCCAGCGCATGGGCGGCCTTGATGAAGCTGCCCATCTCGGCCACCTGCATGAAGATCCGGTATCGGTCGAGTCGGTCCATGGGACGCAGCATAGTCCGTGCAGCGGTCCTTCCACTTGGCCTACTTGGTGGTGTAGCCGCCGTTGATCAGGATGGTCTGCCCGGTGATCCACCAGCCGTCGCTGACCAGGTGGCGGATGAAGGGCACCACGTCCTCGATATGCGTCAGCCCCGAGGGCGAGAACGGCGACAGCGCCGCCGCGCTCTTGTGATAGGCCACGGCGTCCGCGCCTTCCTGGCCGTAGAAGAACGGCGTGTCCATGGGCCCAGGCCCCACGGCCGTGACCGAGATGCCCCGCGCCCCGAACTCCTTGGCCGCCGCCCGCGTGAAATGCTCCACCGGCGCCTTGGTGCCCGCGTAGGAGGAATAAAACGGCGTGAACGCGCCCAGCAGCGAGGTCACCAGGGTCACGATCTTGCCGTGGTCGTTGACATGGCGCCCCGCCTCCTTGAGGAAGAAAAACGCCGACTTGCCGTTGACAGCGGCCATCTCGTCGTACTCCACCTCGCTGATCTCCATCAGCGGCTTCTTGAGCACCTTGCCCACGGTGTTGATGGCAATGTCCGGCCGGCCCACGGCGTCCACGGCCTCTGCAAAAAGCCGCTCCACAGCGCCAGCACGCGTCAGATCGCCCTGCAGCGCCACGGCCTCTGCGCCCAGCGCACGCACTGCGGCCACCGTGGTCTCCGCCTCGGCCCGGGAAGACTCGCTGTTGTAGTGCACCACCACGGCCCGCGCGCCGTGCCCCGCCAGATCGCGGGCAATCAGCCCGCCCAGATTCTTGGCGCCGCCTGCAATCAATGCGACCTTGCCGCGAATGGAATGGTCTGCCATGGAAACGCTCCTTGTGCTTGGATGAAGCACCCAGCTTAGGCAGCCCGCCCCGCGCGATAAACCGGCGCAGCCGGGATGGATCATCCAGAAAAACAGAACAATCGCGCCCAAATGCTGCCTGCCCCTGCCCCCGGCAGTCCGCTCCGCTACCCCTCCCGTATGCCCGCGCCTGCGTCGTGGCGCTTGCGGGGTTGCAAGCCTGCCGAAGGACAGGCTTGCTTCGTGATCTGACTTGCCGCAGTTGTCTGAGCGGAGCGCGAAGCGCGCAGCGAGTTCTGCGGCAAACCCCGCAAGCGCCACGACGCAGGTTGCCCGCAGCGAAGCGGAGGGTCGCGGGCATTCGGGTCGCCTTCTTTGGCCCGGTTTCTTGGCGAGACAAGAAAGCGGGTCGGCCGCCGGGCCGAGACCCGGCCTCGAAAAAACACCCCCCGGCAGGGTCAAGAACAAGCTACACACCGCCCGTGTCCCAAGACATCAGGACAGCTCCCGCTCGTACATATACCTCCGCGACCAAGGCAACGAAGCAGCCCCCTGCCCCGCCCTCCGACAAACAACCTGAAAGATAGACACATCATCGTGTTCAAACGCATAAGCACACCCCGCCAGATACACCCTCCAAATCCGAAACCTCTCCTCCTCCACCAACGCCCGAATCTCCGGCACACAAGCCTCAAACCGCTCCAGCCACAACTGCAACGTGCGCACGTAATGCCGCCGCAGCCCCTCCACATCCAGCACCTCCAGCCCCCCACGCTGCATGGCCTCCAGCGCCAGACTCAGGTGCGGCAGCTCGCCATCGGGAAACACATAGCGGTCGATGAACGCACCGCCGCCCAGGGCCGTGGCGCCCACGTCCGCATCGGTGGAGGTGATGCCGTGGTTCAGCGCCAGCCCGTCATCGGCCAGCAGCTCGCGCATGTGCGCAAAGTACATGGGCAGGTTGCGGCGGCCCACATGCTCGAACATGCCGACGCTGGTGATGCGGTCGAAGCGCCCCTGCACATCGCGGTAGTCCTGCAGGCGGATCTCGATGCGGTCGGCCAGGCCTGCGGCGCGCACGCGCTCGGTGGCCGCTTCGAACTGGTTGCGCGACAGCGTCACGCCCACGCAGTGCGCGCCAAAGTGCTGGGCCGCGCGCAGCACCAGGGCGCCCCATCCGCAGCCGATGTCCAGCAGGCGCTGGCCGGGCTGCAGGCGGATCTTGGTGAGGATGTGGTCCAGCTTCTTGCGCTGGGCGGTGGCCAGGTCCTCGTCGCCGTTCTCGAAGTAGGCGCAGGAATAGACCATGCCCTCGTCCAGCCAGAGGCGGTAGAAGTCGTCGGAGACGTCGTAGTGGTACTGGATGGATTCGCGGTCCGTGCTGCGGCTGTGCCTAAAGCGCCTGGCCGCGCGCGCCGCAAGCGCCAGCCGCCCAGGCCCCTTGCCCGCGCCCTGGGTCTTGGACATGCGGCGCGCCAGCGCATAGCCGAAGTCGATGATGTCGGGCAGGCGGCCGTCGATGTCGATCTGGCCCTTCACATAGGCCTGGCCCAGGTGGTCCAGGCTGGGGTCCAGCAGCAGCGGCAGGGCCGAGGCGCTGCGCACGGTGAGCGTGACGCGCGGCTGCTCGAAGCGGCCGAAGTCGAACTGCTCGCCATTCCACAGCACCAGCCGCGCCGGCAGATCGGCCCGCGCACGCACGGCCTCGGCCCAGCGCCTGAGCTTCTTGTCCCAGAACATCGTGCATCTCCCCGGGGCTGGCGGCGCCCCCTTTGACATGAACCGCATGAACCGCATGAAAAGCAAATGACGAGTCTTGCCGCTTCATGTGACGGCAAGACGTCAGGGCGGCAGCCCGCGCCGGTAGCGGATCGATACAGACCCGATGGCGCCCACACCCCGCCAGCGGCCCGGCTTGGGGCACACTGGCCGGCGTTCCAACTGCCCCGGCGCGGAAGCGCCTGCGACAGACCCATGCAAGCCTTTGACTTGAGCATCGAATACTGCATCGAATACTGCATCGAACACTGCATCGAGCACCGCATCGAACAACGCAGCACCGGCGGCCATGGCCTGCCGGATTTCAGGAACCTGCCATCGAACTGGAGCCAGTGACGCCATGGCCATGACCCATACCCAGGCTCTGGCCAAGCTGGCCGCCGATACCCTGGTGCAGACCCTGGAGGAAGACGTGGCGCGCGTGATGGCGCGCACGTTTGCGCTGGGCCGGCACGATGCCGCTATCGCGGCCAACTACGGCGGCCATGCCCTGCCTCCCCTACTGCGGCGCTGGAGCTGCGTGCTGCAGGCCGGCGATGCCAAGGCAACGGCCCTGTACCGGCACAAGACGGCGCTGGCCCTGGCCATCGTGCTGCACAGGAACGGCCTGGCCGACGCGGGCCTGAACGCGGCCGCGCGCACGGCCATCGATGCGCTCAATGCCGAGGTGGCGCTCAGCGATGATTTCTTTCGCAAGTCGGCGCAGATCCGCCAGGACTTCCTGGACACGCCGCCCGCACCGCCCAAACGCTCGCCGGGCCTGCCCGACAGCCTGACCTTCTACCGCGCGGCCGATGTGGTGGCCATGGAGCTGGACGGGCGCTTCCACGCCCTGTACGTGCACGGCTGCGCCAGGACCAACCAGAGCCCCATCGTCGAGTTCTACGACGCGGTGTTCGACCACGTGCCGCAGATGGCGGAGCTGGCCGACGTGCGCGCCCGGGGTCGGCGCTACAACGATGGTGTGGGGCGGGTGGCGCGGTTTTCCATATCGGGCCTGAAGTTCCTGCCCGACCCGGCCGGCCAGTTCACCCTGGTCAAGGCCTGCGTGGAGACGCCGCCGGACCCCGGCCATCTGCAAAAGGGCGACTGGCTCTACACCGTGTCCGACATCTTCGAGCTGCAGTCCGAGGTGGACACCATGTTCGGCCCCGGCGGCAAGCCCTGAGCCCTGATCCCTGGCAGCGGCCTGTTCCTGCCTGTTTTCAAGAGGAAATTCATGACGCATCCCCGGCCTTCCATTCTGTCTTCCCGCATGGCCTTGCCGGCCGTGCTGGCACTGGCTGCCACGCTGGCCCTTGCGGGCTGCAACCAGCGGCATGACACAGCCGCCATGGAATCTGCGCCCGTCCCCGCGCCCATGGCGGGCGGCGCCGGCATGAAGCAAGGCCGCGCCGCCACCGTGCAGGCCGAGGATGCGGCAGCAGCCGCACCAGAGACATCGGCGCAGGACGAGATGGCCCAGCGCTTCCTGGCCGTGCGCCAGGAGCTGAACGTGGAAGTGCCGCAGGCGCAGCTGGCCGATGCCTGGGGCCAGGTGCGCGACCTGTGTGCCACGCTGCGCTGCGAGCTGCTGTCGGCATCGCTGCTGCGCGAGACGCCCCAGCAGCCCGGCAACGCCATGCTGGAGATGCGCGTGGCGCCGGCCGATGTGCAGCGGCTGCTGGGCACGCTGGCCGGCGTGGCCACCATCGTGTCGCAGAACACCCTCAGCGAGGACAAGACGGCCGAGGTGATCGACGTGGAGGCGCGCATCAGGAACCGTACCGAATTCCGCGACAGCCTGCGCCTGATGCTGCGCGACACCACGACCAAGCGCACCATGTCCGACCTGCTGGAGATACAGCGCACGCTGTCGGACACGCAGGCCGAGCTGGACGCCATGGCCGCCCAGCGCAAGGTGCTGGAGCAGCAGACCAGCAAGCAGCACATACGGATCCAGTTCACGCCCACCCGCGCCCTGGTGCAGGGCGGCACCAGCTACAGCCCCATAGGCCGCGCGCTGCGCGATGCCGGCCATGTGCTGGGCGAGAGCATGGCCGCGCTGATCACCTTCGTGGCGGCCGTGCTGCCCTGGCTGGTGCTGGTGGTGCTGCCGCTGGGCTGGGTGCTGCACGCGCTGTGGCGGCGCAGGCGTGCCAGGAAGGGCTGAGCGGCACGGCCCTGCGCCAGCCCCTCAAACCTTGCCGCCGCAAGTCTGGCAGGTGGCCGGCACGCGACGCGCCACCTTTCGGCCCGGCGCGAAGACGAGCAAACTGGCCACTGCCAGCAGCAGGGCGCTGGCAGCGCCGTAGGCCATGACCCAGGCAAAGCCGTTGGCCAGGGCCGACTGCACGAATTCCTGAGGCCGCTCCACGCCAGACAGCAGGGCAGCATGGCCTTCAACGGCCAGGAGGTCGCCTGAGGCGATCTTCTCCGCGAACGGACGCAGGCCCTGCGTGGCACCATCCAGGCCGCCACGCAACGCGGACATCACGCCTTCAATCAGAAGAAAGCCCATCAAGGCAATGTTGAAGGCCAGCGAAGTCATGCGTGCGCTCATGTCGGCGCCGGAGGCCATACCGGCCCTCTCGACAGGGACCGAGGCCGTGCTGGTGTTGGACACCGGCGTATTGGTCAGGCCCAGCCCCAGGCCCGCGACCGCGCAGCCCGCGAGCAGCAGGCCCGCATGCGACGCCGCCTGGCTGCCGGCCCACATCAGCGCAAAGCCCAGGCCGATGGTGGCCATGCCCGCGGGAATCACCAGCCCCGGCTGGTAGCGCAGCGACAGGCGCTCTGCCAGCGGCGGGGCTAGCAGGGTGGGCAGGGTGTAGGCGAGCAGGGCAAGGCCGGTCTGCACGCTGTCGTAGCCCAGCACCGCATGGAAGTAGATGGGCAGGTAGACGATGAAGGGCCAGAAGCTGAAGTTCATGCCCATGGACCCCAGCAGGGCGCCCGAGAAGCTGCGCACCCGGAAGACCGAGAATTCGACCATGGGCCGGGGGCTGCGCATTTCCGCCAGCACGAATCCCGCAAAACCGGCCAGGGACAGGCCGAGGATGGACAGGGCCGGCGCGCTGTCAAAGCCCAGCACCGGACCCTGGATCACGAACAGCACCAGACAGAACACCGCTGTGGACAACGTGACCATGCCGGCGATGTCCAGGTGGCCCGCGCCCGGATCGCGCGACTCCTGCACACCGGCCAGGCTCAGGCCCAGGGTGACGGCAGCCAGCGCGCCATGGATCAGGAACACCCACGGCCAGCTTGCCAGCGCCAGGATGGCGCCACCAACGATGGGGCCGAATCCCAGGCCCACGCCGAACACCACGCCCCACCAGGCAAAGGCCGTGGCCCTCTGGCGGTCATCACGGAACTGGTGGGACAGGATGGCCAGCATGCAGATCAGCATCAGCGCGCCGCTCAGGCCCTGGAGAAAGCGCGCGGCGATAAGCACCGGCGCGCTGGTGGCCAACCCGCAGGCCAGCGAGGTGAGGCCGAAGGCGACGATGCCGATATAGAAGATGCGCCTGCGGCCATAGCGGTCGGCCAGCGTGCCCACGGCCATCAGGATGGCCGTCATGGCGATGGTGTAGCCGGCCATGACCCATTGCAACTGGCTGAAGCTGGCCTGCATGGCCTGCTCCAGCGTGGGCAGGATGGGCGGCACGCTGGAGATTTCCAGCCCCAGCATCAGGGCGGACAGGCAGACGGCGGCCAGCGCGTAGTGGCCCTGGCGTTGGAGATTGGCATTCATGAAAGAGCTTCCTGGAGATGTCAGGAGTCCGCCGGGCCGCCGCCCCGCGACGGGCCAGCGCCCCTGTGCCGGCAATGGTAGGAAGCCGCCATTCATTGCACAACGATATGATCGAACATATCTATGACAACATTTTCAGATGGATCATGAACCGGCCGACCCTGGATGTGGATTCCGTGCAGGCCTTCGTGAGCATTGCGGACCTGCAAAGCTTCACCAAGGCTGCAGACGCGCTGGGCACCACGCAGGGCGCCATCAGCGTCAAGCTCAAGCGGCTGGAAGAGCGCCTGGGCTGCAAGCTGCTGGAACGCACGCCCAGGCTGGTGCGCCTGTCCGCGCAGGGTGCCCTGTTCCTTCAGGCGGCGCGCGAGTTCATTGCCGCGCATGACCGGGCCATGGCGGCGCTGAGCGCCGAGCGCCGCCGCTTCCGGCTGGGCATTGCAACGCATGTGGCCGGCCCCGAGATTGCGCTGCTGCTGGCGCGGCTCAATGAACGCGACCCGGCGCTGACCATCGAGGTGCGGCTGGAGAACTCGCGCAGCCTGCTGGATGCCTTCGACAACGCGGAACTGGACGCGGTGATCGTGCGCCAGGAAGATGACAGGCGCGATGGCGAGGACCTGGGACCCGAGCATTTCGGCTGGTTCGCGGCGCCGGGCTTTTCACCCCGGCCCGGCGAGCCGCTGCGCCTGGCGGCCCTGCTGCCCTGCTGCGGCGTTCGCGATATCGCCACGCACATGCTGCGCCAGGCAGGCCTGGAGTGGACCGAGGTGTTCGTGGGCGGAAGCGCGGCCGTGGCCGCCGCCGTGTCCGCGGGCCTGGCGGTGTCGGTGTTCTCATGCCGGCTGGCGCCGGCCGACACCGTCGAGGTCGGCCGGCACTTCCAACTGCCAGCCCTGCCTGCCTCGCGAATCATGCTGCACTCCACCTTGACGGACCGACGCTCGCGCGAAGCCCTGCGCACCCTGGTTGCGGCCTACCGGGAGCACCAGGGCCCCGCGCAGTGAAGCGATGCCACCGTGTCCACGGCCCGGGACTGATCAGCCCAGCACCGCCGTGCAGGCCAGGCGCAGGATGAAACGCGGCAGCACGATCAGGCCGTGCTCCAATCAAGCCATGCCCACCGAACCGAGCCTTGACGACCTGCGCCGCCATGCGGTGGCACGCACCCTGTTCACACCGACCACCCTGCCCGCGGCCATACGGCGCCTGGGCTTTGTGCAGGCAGATCCGATCCGAGCCCCGGCCCGGGCACAGGACCTGACGCTGCGCCACCGCGTCAAGGACTACCGCGCCGGCGACCTGGAACGACGCTACGCGCGCCTGGCGATCGACGAGGACTGCCTGGTCAACTACGGCTTTCTGCCCAGCGAGCACCTGGCGCTGATGCACCCGCGCCAGGCCCGCAAGGCCTGGGATGCCGAGACACAGCGCAAGGCCGCCGAGGTGCTGGCGTTTGTGCGCGAGCGCGGCGCCGTGCATCCGCGCGAGGTGGAGCAGCATTTCTCGCACGGAAGCGTGAAGAACTACTGGGGCGGCTCGGGCAGCGCCAGCACGCAGTTGCTCGACGGCATGCACTACCGCGGCCTGCTGCGCGTCAAGCGCCGCGACAGCGGCACGCGCGTCTACGAGGCCATCGCCCACCCGCCTGCCGACGACAGCCCCGCCGCCAGTGCCCGGCGCGCCGCCGCGCTGATCGACCTGGTGGTGCGCAAGTACGCACCGCTGCCGGCCCCCAGCCTGACCTACCTGGTGCGCCTGCTGGGCTACGGCGCGCCCCATCTGGCGCAGCAGACCCAGGCGGCGCTGCGGCTGGCGCGCGAGCAACTGGCCAGCTGCCGCATCGACGGAACCACCTGGTACTGGCCCGCCGACGAAAACCCACGCTCGCGCCGCCATGCCTTCGACGAGCGGCTGCGCCTGCTCGCGCCCTTCGACCCCGTGGTCTGGGACCGGCGCCGCTTCACGCTGCTCTGGGGCTGGACCTACAAGTTCGAGGCCTACACGCCACCGGCCAGGCGCCAGCTCGGCTACTACGCCCTGCCCATGCTCTGGCAGGGCCATGTGATCGGCTGGGCCAACCTGCAGGCGCGCGACGGCCGGCTGGAGCCGTCATTCGGCTATGTGGCCGGCGCGGCGCCCGGCGATGCCGTCTTTCGCAGCGCGCTGGATGAGGAGCTGCAGCGCATGGAGCTGTTCATGGCGCCGCGCTGAGGCGCAGGCACTCGCCCCCTGCGCGTGGTTGCCGCCCTCTTGGAGAAGCGGCAAGGCCGCCCAGGGGCAGTCCGCTCAGAAGGTTCCGCGCAGCGTGAGCGTGGCATTGCGCGGCATGCCGTAGTAGGTGCCGTTGCGCGCGCCGCCCACGGCAGCCCAGTAGACCTTGTCGGTCACGTTGCCGATGTTGAGCGCGGCCGTCCACTGGCGGTTGATGCGGTACGAGGCGCGCAGGTCCAGCACGGCGTGGCCGGGGTTCTGCACCGTGTCCACGCGGGCATGGCTTTGCGCGCTGAGGTTGGCGCCCACCTTCCAGGCCGACCATTCGCCGGGCAGCGCGTAGCTGGTGGATACGCGCAGCAGGCTGCGCGGAGTGTCGGTGCTCAGCGAGCTGCCTTCGTCGTCGCGCGTGTTCAGCCAGGTGTAGCCGCCCGAGACCTGCCAGCCGCGCGCGACCTCGCCACCGATTTCGGCATCGAAGCCCTTGCTGCGCAGCACGCTGGAGTTGCGGTAGCAGTCATTGGTGGTGACCCCGGGGCACAGGCCTTCGTTGCCGGTGTCGAACACGGCCACGTCGCGCTTCTTGATGTTGAACACCGAGAAGGCCACGTTGAGCTTGCGCTCGAACAGTTCGCCCTTGATGCCGGCCTCGTAGTTGGCGCCCACGGCCGGCTTGAGGCGGTTGCCCTGCACGGTGGCGTACTGCGACTGCGGCTGGAAGGTGCTGGTGTAGCTGGCATAGACGGACCAGAGCGGATCGATGTCGTAGACCAGGCCCGCATAGGGCGTGAAGCGGCTGTTTTCGCGGTAGTCGTTGGTCAGGGCGCCGGTGAAGGTGTCGATGGAGCGGAACTTGAACCAGTTCAGGCGCCCGCCCAGGTGCAGGTGCAGGCGTTCGGCCAGCTGCAAGCGCCCGCTGCCGTAGATGCCCAGCAGTTGCTTGCGCTCCCTGAGACCGAAGTCATAAGGGGGAGCCACGGGATCGGGGATGCGCGAATGGTCGAAACGGAAGACGTCCATGGGCATGGCCTCGCCAGAGGAGGTCGACTGGGTCAGCACCTTCTGCTGGGTCCAGCTGGTGCCGAACATGACCTTGTGCGTGCCGCCCAGCGCCTGAAAGCTGCCGGTGACGTTGGCATCCAGCCCCGTGGCATCGATGTCGCGCGCAATGAAATCATTGCCTACATAGCGCAGGCCCTGCAGGGTAACGGGATCGATGGCGCCGCGCGCCGATCCCAGCTTCTGGTCGATGGTGGTCTTGCCGTGGTTGAGCGTGAGCTTGGCCACCCAGTCGCCGCCCATGCGGTGCTCGACCTCGCCGAACACATCGTCCACCTGGGCCTCGTGGCGGTTCCAGCGCTGGCCCAGCGAGGTGGAGCGCGGCAGGCCCAGGGGCGCGCCGTTGGAGTAGCTGGGCAGGCCGAAGATGGTGTAGCCGTCGATGTCGGTCTGCTCATGGCGGTAGCCTGCCGTGACCTTGGTGCCGGCGCCCAGGTCGGCGTCGATCACGCCGTAGAGCATGGGCGAGCGCGAATGCACCAGGTCGATGAAGCTGTGGCGGTCGGTATAGGCGGCCACCACGCGGCCGCGCACCGTGCCGGCCTCGTTGAGCGCGCCGCCTCCATCGATCTCCGTGCGGAAGTTGCTCCATGAGCCGATGCTCTGGGCGAACTCGAAGTGCTTTTCCGCACGCGGGCGCTTGCGCACCATGTTGACCACGCCGCTGGGGTCGCCCGCGCCGACCACCAGGGCGCCCGCGCCGCGCAGCACCTCCACGCGGTCGAGGATGGCCGTGTCCATGGGCACCCAGCCCGTGGGGCTGTAGGTGCCGCCGGCCACCCCGTCGAGCAGGTAGTTGGAGTCCGGGATTTCGTAGCCGCGCATCATGTAGACGTGGGCGCCGAAGTTGCGCTGCGACTTGGTGGCGCCCGTGGTCTGCAGGATGACGTCTTCGACGGAAGACAGGTTCTGGTCATCCATCTGCTGGCGCGTGACCACGGTCACGGACTGCGGTGTCTCGCGAATGGACTGCTCCATCTTGCCGATGCTGAGCGCGCGCGTGGTGTAGGAGCCGGTCTGCTCGGTGGTGGGGCTGGTGATGGCCTGGGCGGTGACGCGCACCTCGGCCATGGCCTGGCCTGCGGCGGCAGGCCGTGAGGCGCTGCCCGCAGCAGCGGGGGCGGCAGCAGGCGCAGCGGTGCGCAGGCCCCAGTTGCCCGAAGCCGTGCGCACCAGCTCCAGCCCGCTGCCGTGCAGCGCCGCGCGCGCAGCCTGCTCGGGCGTGTAGCTGCCGCGCACGGCGGGTGCGGTGCGGCCGCGCACCAGCTCGGCGTCGATGCCTATCTGCTGGCCGCTGTCGGCGCCGATGCGTGCCAATGCGCTGCCCAGGGGCTGGGCCGGCAGGTCATAGCTGCGCAGGGACGCAGCGGCCGTGGCGGCGGGCGCGGAGGTGGAGGTCTGGGCATGGGCACTCAGGGCGCAGGCCAGGGCGGCTGCGGCCAGGGCGCGCAGGGGCAAAGGGCAAGGGAGCATGCGGGTTCTCGACAGGAGGTTTGGAAGGGCCTGAGAAGCAGGTTTCCAAGGCTTGTCGAACTCGGCGCAAAAAGTGTTCATCTTTTTGCGCGCAGGCACCGACCTCGCTTGATGGTCACTCGATGGTCACCAGCCAGCCGCGCTGGTAGACGTTCACGGCAATGGGCAGGGTCTCGGCCAGGGCCGCCAGGGCGCGGTCGGTGTCGTCCAGCGAGAACGTGCCGTAGACACGCAGGGCCGCCGCGCGCGGCGCCACGCGGATGAAGCCGGCGCGGTAGGCGCGCAGGGACTGCACCACATCGCCCAGCAGCTGGTCATGCGCCTCCAGCATGCCCTGCTGCCAGGCCGAGGCGGTGCCGGGCTCGGTCGCATCCTCGGTAATGCCCGCCGGACCGAAGCGTGCACTGCGGCCTTGGGCCAGCACCTGGCTTGCACCCTGTGGCGTGGTGATCTCCACACTGTGCTCCAGCATGCTCACCAGGCTGCTGCCGGCCTCCTGGCGCACCACGAAGCGCGTGCCCAGCGCGCGCACCTGGCCATGGGCCGTGCGCACGGTGAAGGCTGCGCCCTCCTCCCCCGCCTGCGGCGCCGCATGGGCCAGCAAGGTGCCCTGGCGCAGGATGACGGTGCGGCGGCCCGGGCCGAAATCCAGGTCGGCGGCCGAACGCGCATCCAGCGTGATGGTGCTGCCATCGGGCAACGCAAAATCACGCCGCTCGCCCGTGCCGGTGCGCAGGTCGGCAGCCCATTGGCTGATGGGTGTGTGGCGGTGGGCCACGAAGGCGGTGCCCACGGCCATGCCGCCCAATCCCAGCGCGCCTCGCAGCAGGCTGCGGCGACGGCGGATGCGCGATTCGGCACGCTGCAGCGCCTGGCCCATCAGGCTGCCCGAGGCCGCAGGCGCGCCGGTGCGCAGCGGCGACAGCATCTGCTGCAGCGGCGCCTGCAGCCGCTCCCAGGCCAGGCGGTGGCCGGCATCGGCCCGCAGCCATTGCTCGAAGCCCTGGCGCTCGCCATCGCTGACGGTGCCCGAGTTCAGCGTGACCAGCCAGCCCACGGCCGCCTCGGTGGCGGCATCCAGACTGCTGCCGTCCTGCGAAAGAGAAGCCGCCACGTCAGCCCCCGCGCGCAGCCGCAATGCCGGACTGCTGGCGGGCCAGCGCGATGGCGATGCGCCGGAAGGCCTCGGCCATGTGGCGGCGCACCGTGCTCAGGGAAATGTCCAGCTGGTCTGCGATGGCCTGGTAGGTCAGGCCGTCGATCTGGCTCAGCAAGAAGGCCTGGCGCGCCTTGAGCGGCAGGCCGTCCAGCGCCTGGGCGATGTGCTCCAGCGTCTCCAGCAGCACGGCCCGCTCTTCGGGCGAGGGTGCCAGCTCTTCGGGCTGCAGGGCCAGGGTCTCCAGATAGGCCCGCTCCAGCTCACGCCGGCGCCACAGCGTGAACAGCAGCCGCTTGGCAATGGTGGTCAAAAACGCACGCGGCTCCTGCACCACGGCAGCGGGGCGCGCGGCCACCACGCGCACAAAGGTCTCGGACGCCACATCCTGCGCCTCGGCCGTATCGCGCAGCCTGGCCTTCAGACGCGACAGCAGCCAGGCATGGTGGCCCACATACAGCTGCTGGACCTGGAGCATGGGATCTGGGGGCGTGTGCGGCACGGACATGGGGCGGTATTTTAGCCATCCGCAATAAGAATGGTTTGCATTCCACCGCTCCCCCAGGGCAGCCGAACCGCCCTCAGTTCATGCGCGGCAGATTCGCTGCCTTGATGGCCGCGCCCATGGACTCATGGCCCTGGACCAGCTTCCTGTGGTATTCGGCGCCGGTGAGCGGCGCCGGGTCCACGCCGGCCGACTCGAAGATGCGCACCACCTGGGGCCCCTCGGCGGCTGCCATGGCGACGCGCTCCAGCCTGTCGCGCAGGGCCGGGGGCACGCCCTTGGGGTAGGCCAGGCCGATCCAGGAGTCGATCTCCACGTCGTAGCCCTGCTCCCTGAGCGTGGGCACCTCGGGCAACTCCTTCCAGCGCATGGGGCTGGCGCTAGCGAGTCCGCCCTGAACAACTCGGAAGCCGTTGATCTGATTCGCGGTTCGTCGGGTTGATGGGCGCGGGATTTGCAAGGTATGGTTTTGCCAGTACCTGTTTTCTTGCAAATTCCTCCGAGGAGTCCGATGGGCCCGAAGCCTTCGCAGCCACACACGGTCGAACTGTTCCGCCCACGACTGGACGAGCAGATCAACATGAAGCACCCGCTGGTCCGACTGACCGCGTTGATCGACTGGTCCGAGATCGAGCGCACGTTCGCGGTGTCGTTCACTTCGGGCCGCGGCCGACCAGCCTTGCCGGCGCGCCTGGTGGCCGGGCTGCTGTAT